>DASQJC010000048.1:0-5700 GCA_035631255.1 Candidatus Eremiobacteraceae bacterium
TCTCGCAACGTGAGAGCAGGCGCGGGCGCACCGTTTTCCTCGACGTATTCCTCGTCGAATTGCGGCGGCGGGTAGAGCTGGCGAACCTTGCCCTTCGGCGGTGGTTCCGCACCCGGTTCGCGCATCATCGGACCGCGCGGCGTCCGGCGCGACGCGAACGGAAGCGCTTTCGGCATACCTTCGGGCGGCGGCGGCTCTTCCTCCGTACCCGGCGGCGGATAGAGCTGCTTCACCGGTCGCGGGATGCGCGGCTCTGAAGGCCCGCCTCTGTCGCGTCCACCGCGACGAGGTCCGCGATCGCCGCGGTCACCGCGGCCTCCTCGATCGCCCCGACCGCCTCGATCTCCTCGGCCATCTCGTTCACCCCGATCGCCATCGCGGTCGCGGCGCGGACGGCCTCGCCCTGCGCGTTCGCTGTCTTCATCACCCTCGGCCGGCTCGCGCCTTCGGCGCGGCGCGACCTGATCGGACGGCACCATCTGGATGTCGAGCACTTCCGGCGCGCCGGCATCGATGACAACATCGAGGTCTTCTTCGTCGTCGAGTGCGGCGGGCGCACGACGGGCGACGCGCGGCTCCGGACGGTCCTCGCGCGCCCGCGCTGCGCCTCGTCCTTCGTCGCGGCGAGCTCGATGATCGTCGCGATCTTCGCGCCCGCGTGTTTCCTCACTCCGTCGAGACGGACTCGGACGTTCTTCGCGCGACGACTTGGCGGCCGGCCGATCGGCGTCGACGTCGAGCGGCTTGCCGTAGAGCGGCTGGATCGCGCCGTACTGTCGCGGCTCGCGCCGGCGCGGCCGCTCTTCGCGACCCTCGTCGGCGTGTGCACGCTCGCGGTCCGCGCGTGGCTCGCGTTCAGAGCGAGGCTCGCGCTCGCGCCGCGGCTCCCGGTCGCGATCTCGTTCCCCACGCGGCTCGCGTTCACCACGCGGTTCGCGTTCGCGCCGTGGCTCACGGTCCCGATCTCGATCTCGTTCGGCGCGTGGCTCGCGGTCATGGCGGCCATCGCGGTCGCGGTCCGGCCTTGGCTCACGCTCGAAGCGAGAATCCCGGTCGCGTTCGCGATCCCGGTCAGCTCGCGGCTCGCGCTCATCGCGCGCACGATCGCGATCTCGCGGCGCACGATCATCCTGACGCGGTCTTTCGACACGACCGCGTTCTCCGCCGCGATCTCCCCGATCGCGCGTTCCTGCGGTCGCGCGTCCGCGCACGACTCTCTCTTCACGATCGTCGACATCTTCGTCGCCGTTGTCGGAAGCTGCCGGCGCCCGATCGTCATCGCCGCCCCGACCTCGTCCGCCGCGACGCCGACGTCTCCGGCGCGGCGAATCTTCCTCATCTTCAGAAGGCCGCTCGCCGTTTTCGGTTCCTGTGCGCGATCGCGCCGGCACGCGCGCCGTACCCTGCGACGGCATGACGGTCACCGAGTCTTCGTCTTCCTCATAATCGATGTCGCCTTCGCCGCCGACGATCATCGCTTGCGGATGCATCGGCGTGCGTCCGCCCGCGCGGCCGCGACCGCCGCGCTTGCGATCTCCGCGCCCGTCATCACGGCGACGCGGCTCATCTTTCGCCGATCCACCGCGGCCGGACGAGCCCGCGCCCACTGATCCGCCGGCGACGCGCCCGCCGCGCAGCGTGTAGTCTTCCTCGTCTTCTTCGTCGATGCCGTACAGCGGCATCTCGCGGCGCCGTGCGCTCGCGGCCGGACGCGCCGGTTCCTCGCGCTCGTGGTCGCGCCCGCGCGCGGCCGGTTCGCGCTCTTCGCCGGGTGCGCGTTTCGGTGTCGGCGGCGCGATCGGCGCTTCCGTCTCGACAGCTGCCTTGCCGCGTCCGCGCCCGCGACGACGGCGGCGCTGACTCGTCTGCAGCGGCTCGGCGAGTTCGGCCTTGGCAAGATCGCCGTCGACCGACGTCACCTTGATCTTCGCCATGCTGCCGGCGCCGTTCGCGGCGTCTTTTACTTCGATGATGTTCGAATCGTATACGGCGACGCCGGAAGCCGGATCTGGCAGCCGTACGCTGAGTAAGTCGACCTCGAGCTCGCGGCCTGCGGTGAGCGGCTTGCGCGAGCGATGTGAGTTCTCGAGCGTGATCGTCTCGCGGTGGCGTTGTGCGTCGACGAAGAGCTGGATGTCGAGCCCGAGGCTCTTCCCCAGCTTCTCGAATTCTTCGTGGTACCAGCCGACGAGCTGCGTCGCGACCGACGGATCGACGATGAGATCGAGTTTGCGACCACGGCTGCCGTTTTGGCCCTTCTGGCGGATCTTGCGCAAGAGCGAGATCGCGAGCGATTCGCTCGACATGACGTCGCCGAGGCCGGTGCAGTACGGGCAATCGGAGCGGAGCTGGCCCGCGAGGTCCTTGCCGACGCGCTTGCGCGTGAACTCGAGCAGCCCGAGGTTCGAAAAAGCTTGGATCGTGCTGCGCGTTCGATCGCGCTTGAGCGCTTCGCTCAGCGTGTCGATGACCTGTTGGCGGCTGCGCTCGTGCGCCATGTCGATGAAGTCGACGACGATGATGCCGCCGATGTCGCGCAGCCGGACTTGTCGCGCGATCTCGGCCGCGGCTTCGATGTTCGTCCGGACGAGCGTGTCTTCGAGGTTACGTCCGCCGGTGAACTTGCCCGTGTTGACGTCGATGACGGTGAGCGCTTCGGTATGTTCGAGGATGAGGTAGCCGCCCGAAGGCAAGACGATCTTCGGCTTGAGAAGCTTTTGCAGCTCTTCGTCGATCCCGCGCGTCTCGAACAGATCGCCCGGACCTTCCCAGAGCTTGAGCCGGTTGAGATATTGCGGGCCGAGCAGCGACATCGTCGAACGGATCTCGTCGTACTGCTCTTTCGAATCGATGACGACTTGACGCACGTCGCTCGTCATGAAGTCGCGGACCGCTTTGAAGACGAGATTGAGATCTTTGTGGAGCAGCGACGGCGCCGTCGAGCGCTTGTACGATTCGAGGATGCCGTGCCACAGACGGAGCTGGACGCCGAGATCGGCGATGAGCTCGGCTTCGCTGACACCGCGAGCCGCCGTGCGGACGATCGTCGCCATGCCCTCGGGGCGGACGCGGCGCATGACCTGCTTGAGGCGCTCGCGCTCGCGCTCGTCTTCGACGCGCGACGACACGCCCGAATAGCGGCCTGTCGGCATGAGGACGAGATAGCGGCCGGGGAGCGAGATGTTCGTCGAGACGCGCGCACCCTTGAGACCGCGCGGCTCTTTGACGATCTGGACGAGGACGTCGTCGCCGACCTTGAGCAGCTCGTTGACCGTGTGGCCCTTGCGGCGGTCGGTTATCTCCGTCTCGCCGATGTTGATCGGGTCGCGGCGGATGTCGTCGACGTAGAGAAAGGCGTTGCGCCCGAGTCCGATGTTGACGAAGCAGGCTCCCATGCCGGGGAGGACGTTTTCGACGCGGCCTTTGTAGATGGAGCCGATGACTTTTTCTTCGCGCTCGAAGTAGATCTCGGCCAGCGATCCTTCTTCGAGGACGGCGACGCGGTTTTCCCAATCGTCGCACGAGATGAGGAGCTCAGTGTTCAAGTATGTCTGCCTTTACAGAAATGCGGAAGAGCGCGCTCGCGATTCGGCGGCGTGCTGCATGAGGCGATAAGGGTCGTCGTCAGCGCCTGACGGTGAGGTTCCGGGATGGTCCTGCCCCCGTAGCGGTCGAGCTTTAGCTCGACCGGGTGCCGCGCACAGTCACATTTGCGACGGGCGCGCCGCCGGACAGCCTTTAGCGGCTTTTTGCGGGAGCGTACTGCGCGAAGCGGTCGGTTGCGAATCGAAAAATCTTGGCGTCCGTTGCGCTGCCGGGTTTATCAGGCGAGCCGCGCGGGTTGCAACGTGGTCCGGTTCGTGGTACGGGCCTCCGGCATTTTCATCCGGTTGGAGCTGTTAATTCTCCGTAAAGGCGGGTGCGGCCTTTAAGCACGCGGTCGGGTCCCCGGCGCGAACAGGCCCTGGCGGGGAATAGACCCGCGGGGGCAAACTCGGGCGGGCTTGTCGACGGAACGATACGCGCTCACAACGGGAAGGATTCATTCATGGTCACGCAACTCGCAAAAGAACGTACCGGACTCTTCGCTTGGAAGGGCGAGCCGATGACGCTCGTCGGCTCACCGATCGCGCCCGGCGACCGCGCGCCGGACTTCAACGTCCGCACCGTCGACTTCAAGCCGTTCCATCTCAAGGATGCCCTCGCTGACGGAAAACGCGCGGCGCTTTTCGTCGTCGTGCCCTCGATAGACACCGGCGTTTGTTCCAAAGAGACGCGGACGTTCAACGAACGAGTGACCGCGCTGCCTACGGATCGCATCGGCTGCTTCACGATCAGCATGGACCTGCCGTTCGCGCAGAAGCGTTGGTGCGGCGCAGAAGGCGTCGAGCGCATGACGATGCTCTCCGATTCCTACGACCACTCTTTCGGTCTCTCGTATGGCGTCTGGGTGAAGGAACGCGGCGTGCTCGCGCGTTCGATCTTCATCGTCGACCGCGACGGCCTCGTGCGAAACGTGACGATCATCCCCGACGTCGGCCAAGAACCCGATTACGAAGAAGTGATCGCGCTGGCCGCGGCGGTCACCTGATCGGCCAGAGGATCCGCTAGCCGCGCAGGTCGAGCGTCATCCGAGTGCTCTGCATGTGGATGTTCAGCAGCACGCCCACCGACGCCAGGCACGTGATCAGGCTCGAGCCGCCGTACGAGATGAACGGCAGCGGGATGCCCGTCACCGGCATGATGCCGATCGTCATGCCGATGTTCACGAGTATATGGAAGGCGAACATCGCGACGATTCCGGCCGCGACGATGAGCCCGTAGCGATCGCGAGCCGCGTTGACGGCGAGCATGCCCATGCCGAGCAGCAGCGCGTAAAGTCCGAGCAAGAGCACCGACCCGACGAATCCGAACTCCTCGCCGATGACGGTGAAGATGAAGTCCGTCGTGTGCTCCGGCACGAAGCCGAGCTGTGTCTGCGTGCCGTTGAACAGACCCTTCCCGAATAGCTCCCCCGATCCGACCGCGATCTTCGACTGGATGAGGCTCCAGCCGGCGCCTTGCGGATCGTGGTTCGGATTCAAGAACACGAGCAGCCGTTCGCGCTGATAACCGTGGAGGAACAGCGGTGAGACGGCCGCCGCTGCGCCGACCGCACCGACGTACGCGGCGAACTGCCACCAACGCGGCAGCGCGAAGAAGAGCATCGTCGTCAATATCGCGATGAGCACGAGCGCCGTGCCCAGATCCGGTTGTTTGAGGACGAGCAGCGCGGGCACAGCGACGGCGCCGATGGGGACGAATGTCTCCCACCACTTCTTGTAGCGCCGCTTCGGGTTCGCGAGCACCGCGGCGACGGAGAGCGTCACGAGCAGTTTCGCCGGCTCGGACGGCTGGAACACGATCGGCCCGACCCCGATCCAGCGTTGCGCGCCGAGCGCGGAGTGGCCGACGAATGCGACCGCCGCAAGCATGACGATCGTGATCGCATAGACCGGCTTCGCGAAGCGATACCAGATGTGATAGTCGGTGAACGCGAGCACGAGCATCGCGATGATGCCGACGATGAGATAGGCGACCTGATGCGTGAAGTCGGTGTGCGCGTCGGCGACGTGAAGCGTTGCGCTCTTGATCGCGACGAGACCGTAAATCGATAGCCCGATCGCCGCTGCGGCGAGCGGATAGTTGAACGCGACGTAC
>DASQJC010000049.1:0-3442 GCA_035631255.1 Candidatus Eremiobacteraceae bacterium
CGGCTCGCGCCGGGTGACCTCGCGCCGGCACTCGACCTGGAGGATCCAGAGATCGGCGGACGACGCCTGCTCGACGAGGGTCCGCCCGGGGCGGAAGGCTACTCCTACCGATCTGAGCACGGATCGGACGCGTCGAAGGCCGGCCGTACCGCGCTCCTCACGGATGTCCAGGAATTCCTCGACCGCATCGAGACCGCGCTCGGGCGGACGCCGCTCATATACACCAGCGTGACCTGGATGGACTCGGACGAGCTTGGCAACCCGACGGAGATGAGCCAATACCCGCTTTGGACCGTCAATCACGGCAGGACGGCACGGTTCGTGGACATTAGTGTGGGGGGGTGGGGAAATGACTGGGACATCCTCCAATACGGCTCGAACGACTCGGGCGGAAGCTACTATTCCGAACCCGAGATCGACATGGACGGTGAGGATTACGATGCCTATCGCGACAGCCTCGCAGGGCTTCGTGGGCTCGCGGATATGGGGCGGCCCGCGGCCGCGATGACGTCAACATTCTCCCTCGTTGCTCACGCGGAGGCGGACGGGACGATGCATCTGCGCACCGGCCCGGGCTGGCAGGACCACAATCTCAGCCTTGCCGAACTGTTCGGCGCCATCGCCGACCCCGACATGGTCGTCAGCGGCAACGACGCGCTCCTGTTCTACCGCAAGGACGGTGCCGTGATGGAAGCGCGGTCGCAGGCCGGTGGGCCGTGGAACGCCGATGCCATCGACGATGGTACGGCTCCCGTCAACAACCCGCGCGCGGTCGTGGACGGAGCGAAGAGGTATGTCGCTTATTGGGGCGCGGACGACGACTGGCACCTGTTGAGCTTCAACGGCAATGCCTGGAGCAAACCGGGCGGCGTGCTCGCTCTGGCCGGAATCAAGAGTGCTTCGGGCGGATCCGCGTCGGGCCAGCCCGTGCCATACGTGACCGGGGGAGTGCTGCACCTCGTCGGACGGGCCGGCGCCGACGGGCACCTGTTGGACGTTTGGCAGGAGAACGGCGCATGGCGGCACGACGACCTGACGGCGCTCGGCCGCGATCTTGCCGCGGACATGCCGGGAGCGACCTACGCGCCCGCAGTGGCCACCCTGGCCGGGGCGCCGCTTGTCGTTTTCCGCGCTGTCCGCGGTGAGTTGTGGACGATCTCTCGCGCGGACAACGCGCCGACGAACCTGACCAGGTCCGCAAGCGCCAAGCTCGCGGTGGGGCACCCCGCGGTCATCACGATTGGGACACAGCCACACGTCATCTATCGCGGGCAGGATCGTCTCATCTACGACCTGTTCCTCGACTCCGGCCAATGGCGCGTCCGCTCGGTTTGCACGGACATGGCCGCTGCGGATCCGGTTGCGGCCACGAACGGAACAATCGGCCTGGTTGTGTTCCGCGGCCGGGACAACGCCATCCGCGTGGCCCGCTTGGACGGGACGGGCTGGACTTGCCAGCGGACGCCGGCGATGCAGAGCGCCGATCCGTTCGACGGCGGAATACTGGTCTGATCAGTACCTCGGGCTGCAAGTGCGAGCTCGCGGGCCGGCGTCGTGGGGTCACCTTCAAACTGCACGTTAAGCGTCTTAGTACTCAGAGGATCATCAATCGATGTTGCCAAGTCGGCCTTCCAATCGACGCGGGTTTCTGGCCGAGTTAGCGCCCACGCTCGTGGCGGAAAATCGGCGGTGAGCGCGCGTCAGGCGTAATGGCCGATTACATGGAGCCCGGCGCGCGTGAGCGACAGGGGGCCACCGGGAAGGTGCGTTACGGTGGATTAGCGAAGACACCAGCAACCACCGCGGACCCGATGACCGACGACAGAATGGCGCTTGTCGAGCTACTGCAGAAGAGCGGCGAGGGTGATTTTCTACGAGCCGTGGCGGAGGCGGCCTGCAGATCCTGATGGAAGCCGATGTTGAGGGGCTGATCGGCGCAGCCGGCACGAACGCAGCGCCGATCGGATAAATCACCGGAACGGCTATCGCGACCGCAGCCTCGACCGGCCCCTGCAGGGCGAATGGCCCTACATCTGGCTGGATGCGACCTACGTGAAGGCACGCTGCGACGGTCGGGTTGCCTCGGTCGCAGTGATCGTCGCGGTCTGGGCGTGCAGCCGCATGTGACGGGACAAACTGGAACAAGGACGACGTCACTGCGCTGGCACGAGACTTAGCGCCCGACATGCCTCCATCGACTTATTCTCCGTGTACCTATGAAACATCCGGCGGTGCCGGATAAATATTTCGTGCTGTCGGAGGAAGTATCTGGCTCATCACGCGCAGTGATAACGCGCCAACGGATCTCACAGCCACCACCTCTGCAAAATTTGCAACCGGGCATCAGACGTATTTCGTCGTAAACGACATACCCCATGTGGTCTAAAGCGGAACTGACAAGTTGATCTACGATATCTCACTTGACAAAAGGCGTATGGCGCGTCGGTCAGATCTGTAGCGTGCAGGCTGCAGCGGATCCTGTCACGACTGCGAATGGCACCGTCGGGTTAGTGGCAGTGCGAGCTCCGGACGGAATGATTCATGCCGCGCAATTCGATGGCGCGCTCTGGACTTGTAACCCGACCGCCGCGGCCGAGATGGCTTCCGCCACCATCGACCCCCGGCGATTTTCCGATCGAAGGCACGGACATCGCGTGAACGGCCACATAGCGCCGTCGGAGGGCACATCGATCAGCGCCGATCGGCATAAAGAGAGAGCCCACGAGAATGACCCAGAAATCTGGAGGAAAAGGAATAATCAAAAGCCCAGGCGTTGCCGCAGACTTTCACCCCCGCCGGACCCAAGTGGGCCGACGCTCTCATGGCTGTTCGATGCCGACGCCCTCGACATGCCTCTGCACCAGAGCCGCCGCTCGCGGGCGCCGCTGAGACGGTTTGCCAAGCCGGGTTCTAATGGTCCGCTTGGGGTCACGATGAGCCATCGCGCTGCTGAACTTGAACGACAGCTTTGTGGTCGATTGTGTTGAAAAACTCTGCAAGCGAAATTTGCTAGAAATATTGTTTCGTACGTGCGTCTTTCGGCGATCAATTCATTCAATTTCTGCTCAATGATTGAATCATTGTTACATCGCTTCGGTCGAAATCGACTAAACGCCGACTTTTTCAACAATATCTGGTCCGAACCCGACAGATTTCCCGCTTGTCGCCGAACGGCCGAAAACGGGGCGCTACTTTGCCGTCGGTGCACGAAAGATCGAAGGACGGCTCTCTCCACCCTCTGCGGCCATTGGCCGGCCCAATCCCAAAGGTTTGCGTGACGGCAGAAGCCGCCGTGAAATCGACGACGGCTTCGTTCGGTGCTATGCTGAATTGGCGCGTCGGCGAACTGGTGGACCCGCTGGCGACTGAGCTTCCGGCTAAGACGACGCTCGGAAAAGAGAGGTGTGTGATGCAGCGAATGCGGATTCAGCAGACGATGCCC
>DASQJC010000050.1:0-4468 GCA_035631255.1 Candidatus Eremiobacteraceae bacterium
AGCCATCGTATGGCGGCATTCATCACAAGCGCATTCGCCCGTCCCAAGGTCGGACCCGCCTCGTAACCGAATACATCCGGGCAAATGCCGAAAACTCAGCCGCAACTGTTCACCATCGCGACGCTGGGCAGCCACTCGGCCTTGCAGATCCTCAAGGGCGCGAAGGACGAAGGCTTCCACACGCTCGCGGTCGTGACGCCGCAAAACGAACGCCTCTATTCAAGTTTCGCGTTCGTCGACGAAGTCAAGGTCATCCCGAGGTACAGCGATTTCCCGAAGCTCGAGCCGGAACTCGCGAGCCGCAAGATCATCCTCGTTCCCCACGGGTCGTTCGTCGCATATCTCTCGCTTCGCGAGCACAAGGCGATGACGACACCGTACTTCGGCAACAAGGCGGTGCTCGATCTCGAGGCCGATCGCATGAAGCAGCGCGATTGGCTGCTCAAGGCCGGCTTGAGAATGCCGCGTCAGTTCACGCAAGCGAGCGAGATCGATCGGCCCGTCATCGTCAAGCTATACGGCGCGCTCGGCGGCAAGGGCTACCTCTTCGTGAAGAACGCCGACGACTTCCGGACGCGCGCGGCGCATCTCAAAGACAAGTATATCATGCAGGAGTACATCATCGGCGTTCCGGTGTACATCCACTATTTCTATTCACCGCTCACGGGCAAGCTCGAGATCATGTCGATGGATCGCCGCTACGAGAGCAACGTCGACTCGCTCGGACGAATTCCATCGGCAGATCAAGAAGGCTGGGACCTGCAGCCTTCTTACGTCGTCATCGGCAATCAGCCGATCAGCTTGCGCGAATCGCTACTCGCCGAGGCGTTCCATATGGGTGAAGCGGTCGTGCGCGTCAGCCGCGAGCTTTGCCCCGATCGCGGATTGTTCGGCGCATTTTGCTTGGAGACGATCGTCACGCCCGAAGCGGAGTTCTTCCTCATGGAGATCTCCGCCCGCATCGTCGCCGGCACCAATCTCTTCATCGACGGATCACCGTACTCGTACCTCAACTACGACGAGCCGATGTCGACCGGCCGGCGCATCGCGCGCGAGATCAAGAACGCGCTGCTTTCGAACAGTCTCGAGATGGTGCTCGATCAGTCGAGCAAGCTCCCCGAATTCTACCTCGACGATCTCGAGTCGCCCGGCGTTGCGATTCCTGGCCCGGGCGTGCCGGCGAACTAGCGGATGACCCAGGGCTCGAATGCCACGGACGCGCTCGCAAAGTACGACCAGCGCGCGCTGACCGTATGTTCCATCGGCAGCCATTCGGCGCTCGATGTGTGCCTCGGCGGTAAGCGGCAGGGTCTACGGACGCTTGTCGTCGCTTCGCGCGGCCGCGAGAAGACGTACGACACGTACTACCGCACACGCGACGATGGCGGCTGCGTCGACGAGACGATCGTGCTTGCGCAATTCGCCGACGTCCTCGACTCGGCGGTCCAACAAGATCTATTGAGCCGCAACGTCATTTTCGTGCCGAACCGTTCGTTCGAGGTGTATCTGCGCCAACGGTATTCGTACGACGAGATCGAAGCGGGCATGCTCGTGCCGTTCTTCGGGTCTCGCCGGCTCTTGCGGGCGGAAGAACGCGGCGAGGACTCGCCTGACGATCAGTATTCGCTTCTCGATCGCGCCGGCATCCGCTACCCGCGGCGGTTGTCAGGCCCGCCGGATATCGACGGACTCACGATCGTCAAAGCGCCGCACGCGAAGGTCTCTTTTGAGCGCGCCTTCTTCCTGACGACCGATCCGCTTCATTATAGAGAGCGTTCCGCCGAGCTCGTCGAGCGCGGCGTCGTGACACTCGATGGGCTGGCTAAGGCGGTCTTCGAGGAATACGTCATCGGCCCGACGGTCAACCTGAATTTCTTCTGGTCGCCCATCACGGACGAGCTCGAACTGCTCGGTACCGACACTCGGCGCCAGACGGACATCGATGGCGCACGCTCGCTGCTCGCACGCGAGCAGGCCGCGCTGGGAGACGGCTACGTGCCCGGGATGGAAGAAGCAGGGCACATCGCGACGACCCTCACCGAATCGATGCTCGAGCAGGCTTTCGCGATGGGAAGCCGATTCGTGGCTGCGGCACGCGAAGCGATACCGCCGGGGATCATCGGGCCTTTCGCGCTCCAGTGCATCATCGCGTCGGGGCCGCCAAAATCGTTCGTCGTCTACGATGTGTCGTTGCGCATTCCGGGCTCGCCGGGCACGAAGTACACGCCGTACAGCGCCTATCGTTGGGGCGCCGAGATGTCGGTCGGCGAACGCATCGCAAAAGAGATCGCCATGGCGCGCGACGCCGGCCGTCTGGCCGACGTCTGCACGTGATAAAAATGTGGTATGCCGAGCGAAGCTCGGCAGCCGAGCTGCGCTCGGCCTACTACTTTCATCCGGTATGCAATCGTCCCAGCGCGTGACATATTCGCAAGGCGAGGGCTCGCCGTTTACCTAAGCTTGATGTATGGCCGTCCACGAACCGCGGTCGGAGATCGCTCAAGAGACCGTCGTCATTCTCGATTTCGGAGCGCAGTATAGCCAGCTGATCGCGCGCCGGGTGCGAGAAGAGCAAGTCTACTCCGAGGTGCTGCCGTTCGACGCACCCTGGGAAGAGATAGAGCGCCGCAACCCTGCGGCGTTCATCCTTTCGGGCGGTCCCGAAAGCGTCATCGCGACGGGCGCGCCGCACATCCCTGAAGCCGTGCTCGAATCCGGCAAGCCGATCCTCGGCATCTGCTACGGAATGCAAGAGCTCGCGCGCGCAGCCGGCGGCACCGTCGTACCGAACGAGATCCGCGAGTTCGGCAAAGCTGAGCTCGTCGTCGACGCCGTTCATGCGCCGATCTTCGATGGCGTACCGGGCCATTCGCAGGCGTGGATGAGCCACGGCGACACCGTGACCGACATGCCCAAAGGTTTCACCGCGCTGGCCCACACGAGCTCGTGCGCCGTGGCGGCGATGGGCGATCCGGAGCGCGGCTGGTACGGCGTCCAATTCCATCCCGAGGTGCGCCACACCGAACAAGGGCGCGCCGTCCTCCACAACTTCCTGCGCAAGGTCGCCGGACTCAAACAGCACTGGGCCATGTCGTCGTTCATCGATGGCGCGATCGCGCGGATCAAAGCGCAGGTCGGCGACGATGAAGCGATCTGCGCGCTCTCAGGCGGCGTCGACAGCGCGGTCGCCGCGACGCTCGTCGCGCGCGCGATCGGCGCGAACCTCACCTGCGTCTTCGTCGACCACGGCTTGCTGCGCCAGGGAGAAGCAGAAGAAGTCGTCGCGACTTTTCGAGACGTACTCCATCTCAATCTTATCGCGGTCGACGCGAGCGAGCGTTTCCTCAAGGCGCTCGACGGCGTCGTCGATCCGGAAGAAAAGCGCAAGATCATCGGACGCGAATTCATCGCGGTCTTCGAAGATCACGCGCGCGATCTACGTAACGTCAAGTGGCTCGTGCAGGGGACGCTGTATCCCGACGTCATCGAAAGCAAGACGCCGCAGAGCAAAGCCGGCGCGAAGATCAAGACGCACCACAACGTCGGCGGCTTGCCCGAACGGATGCACCTCGGGCTCGTGGAGCCGCTGCGCCTTCTCTTCAAAGACGAAGTGCGCGCGCTTGGACGTGAGCTCGGACTTCCCGAACCGATCGTAACGCGTCAGCCGTTCCCCGGTCCAGGACTTGCGGTTCGCGTGCTCGGCGCCATCACCGAGGAACGGCTTGCGATCCTGCGACGCTGCGACGCGATCGCACGCGAAGAGATAAAAAACGGCGCTGACCCGGAGCCGTGGCAATACTTCGCGGTGCTGACGCCGCTCCAAAGCGTGGGCGTCATGGGCGATTTCCGGACCTACTCGAACATGGTCGCGATCAGAGCCGTCTCGAGCGAAGACGGCATGACCGCAGACTGGTCGCGCTTGCCGTACGACGTGCTGCAGCGGATCTCGACGCGCATCGTCAACGAGGTCGGCGGCGTCAATCGCGTGGTGTACGACATCACGAGCAAGCCGCCGGCGACGATCGAATGGGAATGAAAGTGCGCGTTGGAGGCTTTTCCGTCTCCCTCGACGGCTTCGGAGCGGGGCCCGAGCAAAGTCTCGAAAATCCGCTGGGCAAGGGTGGGCCGGAACTGCACACGTGGCTCATCCGTACGCGCTTCTTCCAGGAAATGATCGGCGAGAGCGGCGGCTCAGGCGGTGTTGACGATGAATATGCGCAGCGTTCGATGGATGGATTCGGCGCCTTCATCCTTGGCCGCAATATGTTCGGGCCGATCCGCGGTCCCTGGCCCGACAACGACTGGCGGGGCTGGTGGGGTGCGAATCCGCCCTACCACGCGCCGACTTTCGTGCTGACGCATCATCGCCGAGATCCGATCGAAATGGAAGGCGGCACCACTTTCTTCTTCGTGACCAACGGGATCGAGGCGGCCTTGGAACAGGCGAAGCTCGCCGCCAATGGTCGCG
>DASQJC010000051.1:0-2279 GCA_035631255.1 Candidatus Eremiobacteraceae bacterium
CTGTTCGCGTCGCCGTCCACGTCGGCCGCGTCGCCATTTTCCGACGTTCCTCGTACCCATTGGGCGATCGACTACATCCGCGCACTCGCTGCCGACGGTATCATCCAAGGCTACCCGCAAGGCAAGTTCGACGGCAGCAAAGACATGACGCGCTACGAGATGGCGGCGATCATCGCACGCGCGGTCTCGTATGTCCAAGCGAACGGTGCGAGCGCCGAGGACACGGCGAAACTTCAAAAGCTCATGGACGCCTACAAAGACGAGCTCGACGCGCTCGGCGTCCGCGTATCGACGGTTGAAGACCGGCTGAACACGATCGATAAGTCGACGCAGTTCGCTCAACGCTTCTCCGTCCACGGCACTCTTTCGTCGCAGTTCTCCGAGCGCGAGCGCACGACGTCGCCGATGCTCGTCGATGGACACACGATCGCTGCGAACGATCCTGTCTTCAAATTCACGGATGCGTTCATCGAGACCGACATCACGAACGATCCGTACTACGGCCGCGACAGCCCGGGCGTGCTGCTGCCGCGCGAGCAGTGGGAGTTCACCGCGCAGTATGCTGTGACGCCGAACCTTATCGTGTCGCTGCCGGTCAAGGTGTGGGATTACTCGTTCGGCGGTTATCGCCAGCAGCAGACGGGCGTCGGCATCAACCCGACGATCGACCTCACCGCGCCGGACATCACGAACCTCAAGGGGTTGGAGATGCGCATCGGCATGCTCAACAACTTGCACGGTTCGCTCACCGGCCTGACGTATAGCCCGCCCGACGACTTCCGGATCGGCTTCAAAGACCCGTTCCGTCCGTACCCGATGGGCGTCGATATCCAAGGCACGGCGTTCAACTGGCTCGACTTCCAAACGTACGGGTTCCGCATCGATCCGGTGATGATCAACACCGGCGCGTTCCCGGCGAACGACGGATTCGGCGCGGTGGGTTACCTTTCGCCGTATTACCCGCAGCAGTCGACGAGCACGTACAGCTCGTCGCTGACGACCGACACGTTCCCGAACGGCGGCCCGAGCCAAGAGATCATCACGAACGTCTATCTCTCGCTGCTCGCGCAACCAGGCACGATCTACATCTCGTATCTGCTCGGACCCGGCTGCCCGACCGGCTGCACGTATTCAGGTCCGAATCAAGGACAGCCGTCGTTCACGTACGTGCAGACGGTGAACGAGGTCATCCTCGGATCGCCGCTGCCGGCCGGTTCGCAAGTCGCGTTCACGTATCAGGGCTACAGCACGAGCAATAACACGCTGCCGCAACGCTACGATGTCGGTGGCCGCGCGGTCTATCACGTGCCGGGCATCGGCAACGGCGCGGCGACGCTCGGTCTGTCGTTCAACCGCATCTTCGACATCCCGAACGACAACGTCTTATTCTCGGGTTACCCGGGATCGCCGAACACGCCTGGCCTGGTCAGCGACACGGTCTTCGGTCTCGACTTCGTACTGCCGATCGCCTATGCGATCGGACCTGTGCAGACGCCCGCGATCTTTGGTGAAGTGTCGTCGAGCAAATACAGCGGCGATTACCAGCATGTGCCGGCGCAGAGCGACACGGCCGGCGTCATCGGCTTGAAGTTCAAGATCCTCGGCGGCGATCAGACGATCGTCTTCCAGAACGTCGGGCCGAACTGGATCGACGGCGCGCAGTTCCAGTATTCCGGTCAGGCACCGGCGATATTCAGCTTCTACAACTTCCCGTACTTGCCGGCGCCGTTCGGCATCGGCAACGACCTGGCGTTGAACGCTGAAGTCGATCGCGCCGCAGCGGCAGCAGGCTTCCTCGGTCCGTTCCTCTCGTCGAACACGACGTTCCCGTACGGCTCGTTCGCCTTCCCGCTCTTCAATCAGTTCAAGGCGCAAGGACCGTACTACTATAGCAACTTCACGCCGAACACGACCGGCGCGGCCGTGACGCTCAACTTCCCGCTGACGCTCGGCAACATCAGTGCGAAGCTGAACATCGGCGGCCAGTCGCTGCGAGAGATCCGGCCGAACTCGCTCGCGACCGACATCTTCGGACCGACGTTCGCGTCTTCGGTCAAGGCGAAGTACGATCAGCTCGGCGGCGGCGTCACGCTCGGCTTGCCGATATTCGATCGCACTGCGACCGTGACGCTGCAAGGCCTGTTCGAGCGGCTCCAGCGCAACGACCAGACGCCGTTCGTCTACGCGGCGGATCCGGCGCTCAACGTCTCGGCGTACAACCCGGTGGCGAGTGCGGAGCTGACGGGCACCGGCCAGCAGATCTTGTTCTATCCGAACTT
>DASQJC010000052.1:0-2048 GCA_035631255.1 Candidatus Eremiobacteraceae bacterium
TGCTCGAGTCGATGATATCGGCGCCGCGGCCGACACGCGCCGAGGCATCGGATGTCGCGAACGCGATCATCGATGGGTCGGATGCTCTGATGCTCTCGGGTGAAACCGCCGCAGGACTATATCCGGTCGAGTCGGTCCAGACGATGGTCCGCATCGCGCTCGAGGCCGAGTCGAGTTTTCCCCCGCGCGAACGACGCCGTCAGCGCGTCAATAGCGATTCGCACGCGATCTCGCACGCCGCTTGCCACATCACGGAGAGCATGGATGTGAAGGTCATCGCGGCGTTCACGCACACCGGTTTCTCAGCTCGGCTCGTGAGCAAAGATCGTCCGGCGGTGCCGATCTACGCGTTCGTGCCCGATGAAGTGGTCGGTCGCCGCCTCGCGCTCGACTGGGGTGTGCTGCCGACAGTCATCGAGCAGAGCGGCCACACGGAAGAGATGATCTCGCGCGTCGAAGCCGAGCTCGTGCGGCTCGGTGTCGTGCGTTCGGGCGATGCGGTCGTCGTCGTCGGCGGTTCGCCGATGGGCGTGCCGGGCCGGACCAACTTCATCAAGATCGTCCGCGCCGGCTGACTGAATCGTACTATCTAACGCAAGACGGCGGCGGTCGAGATAAATCTCGACCGCTCCTTGACCGATCCGCCTACCAGGCGAAGTTCGGGTCTGCCTTGAGATCGACTGGATCGACTCGCGACGACTCGCCGCGATAGAACGCTGCCGCCGCGATCATCGCGGCGTTGTCGGTGCAATATGCGAGCGCGGGTACGAGCACATCGAATCCGGCCGCTTCGCCTCGTTTGGTCAGTTCGGCGCGAAGCGCCGAGTTGGCGGACACGCCTCCCGCGAGCGCGATCGTCTTGACGCCGAAGTCGCGTGCCGCTCGAAGCGTCTTGATGCATAGCGCATCGACGACCGCAGCCTGGAAACTCGCGGCGATGTCAGCAGCGCGCTCGAGAGCGTGCTCGGGATGCGCGTCGAGATGGTAACGCACTGCGGTTTTCAAGCCGGAAAAGCTGAAGTCGTACCCAGGTTCGTTGAGCAAACTGCGCGGGAACGAGAACGCTTGTGGATCGCCGGTGCGCGCGAGTTTGTCGAGATGAGGTCCGCCGGGAAAGCCGAGTCCGATCATGCGCGCGACCTTGTCGTATGCCTCGCCGGCCGCATCGTCGAGCGTTCGACCGATCCGTTTGTGGCGATCGTCGGTCTCGACGACGATGAGATCGGTGTGGCCGCCCGACACGATGAGGCAGATGAACGGCGCCTGCGGCGGTTTGCGGTCGGGGAATTGCGGACTCGTTAGGTAGTTCGCGAAGAGATGGCCGTGTAGATGGTTGACGGCGTAGGCCGGCAAGCCGCGCGCGAACGCGAGACCTTGCGCGGCTGCGACGCCGACGACGAGACTGCCCGCCAATCCCGGACCGCACGTGACGGCGATGCCGTCGATGTCGTCGAGCGAGCAGTCCGCTTTGCGCAGCGACGATTCGATGACCGCATTGATGAGCTCGGCGTGCTTACGGCTGGCGATCTCCGGCACGACGCCGCCGTACTCTTCGTGGAACTCGTCTTGCGACGCGAGCACGTTGCTTTCCACGGTCGTGCCGTCAACGACGACCGCCGCCGCGGTGTCGTCGCACGAAGTCTCGATGCCGAGCAGGCGCATGTCGACTGCTTATCGAGGAGAATCGCCCCGACCTACCGCTCGAGTTCCTCGGGCAGACGAAGGTCGAAAAAGACCGCAGCCATGCGCGTCAGGAACGTGATCGCGACACCTGCCGATAGCGACCATGCGCTTGGGATATTGAAGTGGTCGAGGAGGATGTACGTCCAAACGCCGGCGAGCGCGCACGTCGCATAGAGCTGCGTCCTCGAGAAGACGGTCGGAATCTCGTTGCAGATGACGTCCCGCAAGACGCCGCCGAAGACGCCCGTGATGACGCCGAGGATCGAAGCGACGATGAACGACGTGTGCGCTTCGAGCGCATACGTCGCGCCGGTGACGCTGAAGAGGCCGAGGCCGAGCGCGTCGGGGATGAGGATCGCGCGTTC
>DASQJC010000053.1:0-3688 GCA_035631255.1 Candidatus Eremiobacteraceae bacterium
ACGGCGAGGTCGACGCATGGACGTATCGCTACAACGGGGCGACCGACGACGCGCAACCGCTCCCGTCCGGCGACTGGAACAAAGTGTGGTAGGCCGAGCGAAGCTCGGCTGATCTTGATAGAGCGCGGCGGTCGAGATAAATCTCGACCACTCCTTTTCGAGTTGTAAGTGTCGCGCCTTAGTTGTCCGGAGTCCAGTCTTTCGGGTTTTGACTCGTGTGGCCGACGCTCGTCGCGTGGAAGAAACCGCGGTTGTCGATCGTGCCGTAGACGACGACCGCTTTGCCGATCGGAAGCATGCCGGTCGTATGTGCAGCCGTCGCAGCGGTCAGGTCGATATCAACGATGCGTCCATCGCGCAGCCGCAATCGCAGCGTCGTCGCCTTCACGGATACGACGACACCGTGCACTTGATGCGTCACCGGCCCTGTTAGGCTTGCCTGTTTGATCGACGAGCGCGCTCCATTCAGCCCGAAGACCGTCACCGTGCCGCTCGCGGGAACGAATACCTTGCCGTCCGCGACGAGCGGTGTGAGGAATCCGTTCGCCTGCGGATTCGACCACGTCCCAGCCGCCGCAGTGAAGAGCAGCTTCGACACGTCGGTCGCGTCGTACGCCTCGAGCATGAGCGGCGAGCTGCGCTTGATGAGCCAGACGATGCCTGTACCCGGCTTTTGCAAGTACGAAGATACGACCGGCATCGACCCGCCATAGCCGGAGTAGCTCGATCCCGTCGATGAAAGCTCGAGATGGGGCACGTCGCCCGACCCTTGCTCGATCTGATATGCCGACAGCGGCGCACCGCCCGCCTGATAATAGACGAACTCGCCGGTCGGCCCATTGAAGTACGCGGGTCCGCCCCAAACACCGCCCCCAGTCCCCGAGATGTGCTGGAGCGCGCCCCCATCGCCTAGTTGTATATGCCCGAGCTGCGCGCGGTTGAGAAGATAAAGTGTCGATGCTTTGCCTTGCGCGACGGCGACGTTCGGCACCGTACCCTGCTGCGTGGGAAGCAGCATGATGCCGCCCGATCCGAAGTCCGTGTCGCCGTTGTTGAGCTGCGACCAATTCTGCGGCGTGAAGTAGTCGAGATCGCTCGAAAGGTCGGGGCTCAGCCGGATGACGCTCTCTCCGAAATTCTTGCCGCCTTGGTTCGCATCGAACGCGCCGTTGCCCGTGACCGCGAAAAGCGAGCCATCCGTATCGACCGCCGGTGCGAAACCGGTCATCCACACGCTGCTGAGCAGATAGCTCGTCGAGTCTTCATCTGTGGCGAACGCGCCGATCTGATCGAGATTGAAACCGTAGCGCAACACCCAGCCCGTGATGCCGCCTGCGTTGTTGTCGCAATGCGATCCGATGGGCACGTAGATCGAGCCGTTGGCCAACACGAGGCTCGAGCGGCTCATCTGATCCTGCGGATCGAATTTCACCTGCATGCCGTTCGAGATCGTCTCCGACGCGCTGATATCGACCGGCGGGATTTTGTCGGTCAGCGTCGCGATGTCGAGCGCATGGAGCTGCGTCCTGAAGACTTTGTGAGACGGCTCGGTCGCGATGACGACGTACAGCGTTTGCGTCGCCATGTCGATGACCGGCGTTCCCGTGATGCCGTACTCGGGGCGGATGTCGAGACAACCGACGTCCGACGAGTTCTGCGAAGGGCCGAAGTTAGCCATGTTGATCTGCTGGCCCGTATCGGCGTCGAATTCGTAGATCGAATCGTGCTCGGTGGCGACGATGACGACGTTGCGTCCGCCGAGCGGCACGAAGTGCGAGAGGTAGAGCGGTTGCGCGAGAACGTTGCCGTCGACGGACAGCGTCTCGAGCATTCCGAACTGCGACGCGACGTTCGTCGTGTTCAGCTGCGTCTCGCCCATATCCCAACCGAGCCGGAAAGGTCCGCCATGATACGTCGTCATGTTCGGGGGAACGACGACAACGGGCGTTACCAGCGGGCTATAGGTCGCGCCGTAGAACGTGACATGACCTCGACTTGCGGCCGCCATCGACATGGCGACATCGACCCGCGACGTCGCTCCGCCTCGATAGACGAGCGTGTAGACATATTCGTGCGCACCGCGAGGCACCGCGACCGTTCGACGAGAGGCGCTTTTGCCGTCAAGTCTTGCGTCGAACATCGTCGTCGCGTCATGCGCGTCGAAGTACACGCGCAAGACGTTCGTCCCTCGCGAAGCCGGCGCCGACACGTGCACGACGGCGCCGCTCGCAAGCTCGATGCCGTTCGATGAAGCGCCGGCGCGCGTGGCACGGCCGTCGTGCCATCCAAATTTTGCGAAACCCGAAGAGCCGCTGCGGGCGATCGCACCGTCAAACGAGACTGCCAGATCGTCGCCGCGTTCTTTGCGCTCGATGAGGCCGGACGCTTCGATTGCGATCCAATCGGCCGAGCCTTCCGCGGTGAGGTCGACCGTCTGCAACGGATCGCCGACGGCCGACGACGCGCGTTGCGGTCCTATCAGGGCCGGCATCCGCGATGCCGGCGACAGAAGCGGCGTGAAGTGAAGCGCCTGCGGAGGCGGACCGACTCGATCGGCGTGCGGCGCCGTGTCGCCACCGATCGCGAACATCGCCGAAGATGGCGTGATGCGCGGGCGGTGTGGGGACTCGTCGCTTGTCCATATAGTCGCGCTTCGCCGGATCCACGTCGCGCCGCTCGAATCGATGCGCGACCCGTCCGATGCCGCAAGGGCGAATGACGCACGCGATGCGTCAACCCCGAAAACGCGATCGACGATCGACGCTATCTGGCCAGAACGTACCGAATACCATTGCGCTGCGCCGGCGGCGCCGGCGCCGAGTCCGGTGTTCCGTGCGGCGAGCTGCGCATAGTCGTTCGTCGGCGATCCTTGAATCAGGACATCGTCGCCGTATTCGAATAGCGGGTGCAGCCTGGGATCGAGAAATCGGTGGACGAGGTCGCTCATCCCGAAGACGTACGCATTCGTCGCTCCGACCGGGATGACGAACCAAGGATCGCTTCCCGTCTCGTTCGCAAGTTCGATCTGATACTCCCAAGCGACGCCTTGATCGCGGACTTGCGTGACGTCCGTCACGCGAGGCCGAAGCGGCCAGACTTGCGAGGTCGCAAGCGTACTTGCGTGAGACCAGATCGAGAACCGAAGCGCATCCGCACCCGTCAACGATGCGACGAACGCCGGGTAGAAAGGCCGGCGCGCGAAAGAATTCTCGAAACCCGGGAGGATCAGATGTATGTCGCGCGGCGGGTCGTTCGCGTCGACGCTGACAAGCGAAAGGGCGAGCTCCGACGTCGCGCTGGAGACGCGGACGATCGCTCGACCGTTTCGAGCATCGATGAGCTGGGCGCCATCGAACGCGAAGCGGCCGCGGCCGCTGTATCGCAGGACGTAGTCACCGGTGACATGCTGTTGTCCGCGCGCGTAGACGAGACGAGATGCGACCTGCCCCGGACGCAAAGAAAGGACGTCGCCTTCCGGCGATAGCGAAAGCGTGAACCGCGACCCGGTCGACCACGGCGACGACTGCTGGAGCGCGTCGACGAACACGATCGGTGTCGATGCTCCGGGTGCAACATCGGGAACTTCGACGGCGGTACGTGCGGCTGCGCGCTGCGCGAATACGAAGGTCGCCACGAGCGCTAGAGCCGCGGCAGAGACGCGAAAAGCGCGCAACATCGAACCTCCCAA
>DASQJC010000054.1:0-12677 GCA_035631255.1 Candidatus Eremiobacteraceae bacterium
GCACGGAGGTGGTAGTAGAGCGCGTCCGGCGGCCGGTCGAGCGCGCGAGCGATTTCGGCGACTGATGCCGTGCCGAGTCGAGGCAATACGTCGACGATCTCCTGGCGCGTACCTGACGCGAGCGCGGAGAGCTGCGTCCTATCTTTGACGAGACCTTTGCGCGAAGGAGCCATGGCGGGATGGTATCACATTATTGAAATAATGTCAAATATTTCAATAATGAAGGATGAGATGGTACGACCAAGAGCCGAGCTTCGCTCGGCCCACTACATTTGCGGGTGCGTCGGTCGGGTGTCGGTGTTAGCCGCCGGCTTGGGCGGCGTTGCGCTGATCGGTCTGGCCCGTGCGCTTCCAGAAGCGCATCAGCTCTTCGAAACGGCGCGGGTCGACCGCTCCGCTGAAGCAGAAGCCCTGGATCTCATCGCAGCCTAGGTTGCGGAGCAGATCGAGCTGCGCGCGCGTCTCGACGCCCTCGGCGATGGCGCGTAACCCGACGCTTTCGCACAACGCGACGATCGACTCGGCGATCGCCTTGTCGAATGGATCCTCTGCGATATCCTTGACGAACGAGCGATCGATCTTCAGCGCGTCGATCGGCATACGTTTCACATAGTTCAGCGAACTATAGCCGGTGCCGAAATCGTCGAGCAAGATGCCGACGCCGATGCGATGGAGCTCGTCGAGGACGCTTGAGGCGCGGTCCGGTTCGGCGAACAGCGCGGTTTCGGTGATCTCGAGGTCGAGCGCGGCAGCGTCGATGCCGGCATCACGAAGCGCGCTTGCAACTGTGGCGGGAAAATCGATCTGACTCAGCTGCATCGGCGAGACGTTGACGGTGACGCGGATCGAGTCAAAACCGTTGTCGCGCCAGCGGCGGCACTGCGCGCATGCCTCTCGTAAGACCCACTCGCCAAGCGGCACGATGAGCCCGCTCTCTTCGGCTGCGCCGATGAACTCGCCGGGAAGCCGGAGGCCCGCATCCGGATGCATCCAGCGAACGAGCGCCTCGGCCGCGATGATCGATTCGCTTGAAAGCTCGACCATCGGCTGATAGTGAAGCACGAATTCCTTGCGCTCGAGCCCGCGCCGCAGTTCGTTTTGGAGCGACAGCGTCCGCACGGCTTGATCGTGCATGTGCGGGCTGTAGAACTGGAACTTGTTGCGGCCGTGACGCTTCGCTTGGTACATCGCGGTGTCGGCGTCGCGGATGAGCGTCTCGACGTCGAGGCCGTCATCCGGGAAGACGATGATACCGATGCTCGCCGTGACGAACATCTCGTGGCCGTCGACGTCGAAGGGATGCTCGAGCGCGTTGACGATGTTGCGCGCGACGGTCGTCGCGCCGTCCGGCGTCGAAACGTCGCCGAGCACGATCATGAACTCGTCGCCGCCGGAGCGCGCGACGGTGTCGACTTCGCGAACGTGCGCTTTGAGGCGTTCGCCGACCGCGACGAGCAGCCGGTCACCGGTCCCGTGGCCCAACGTGTCGTTGAATGCTTTGAAGTTGTCGAGGTCCAAGAAGAGCAGCGCACCGGTGCTGCGATTGCGTTGCACGAGCGCGGTCGCTTGAGCGAGACGATCCATGAGCAGCGCGCGGTTCGGCAGTCCGGTGAGCGGATCGTGCTGTGCGAGGAACTCGAGCCGTTCTTCGGAGAGCTTGCGATCCGTGATGTCGAGAGCGGTGCCGAACACGCGCGACGGAGCGCCCGACGCGTCTTGCTCGACATGGCCCTGCACGCAAAGCCACCGCTCGCCGCTCGGAAGCGGTCCGATCCGGCAATCGACCGTGAACGGGTCCGACATCTCGACCGCCGATCGGATCGCCGAATCGAGCGCTTCGTGATCGGACGGATGAAAGAGGGCGACAAAGCCTGCATACGTCGGCGCGAAATCGTCAGCGGTCGACGCGCAAAGCCGGAGCAGTTCCTTCGAGCACGTCACACGATCGCGCTGTACATCCCATTCCCAGCTGCCGACGTGCGCGACGCGCTGCGCCTCACGCAGCGCCTCTTCCGCCGTGAGCAAGGCGGTTTCGGCGCGAGATCGTTCGGCCGCGAGATCGCCGGTCATCCGGTTGAGGGCATCGGCGAGGCGGCCGAGCTCGTCTTTGGAGCCGCGCTCGATCGCGATGTCGAATTCGCCTTTCGAGATTCGGTCCGTCGCCTCGAGCATCGATGTGAGACGCCGCGAGATCCCGCGCGTCACCGATGCCGTCAGCAAGAGGCCGCTCAGCTCGACGGTGAGCGCTGCGCCGACGAGTATGGAAAGCACGATGCCGGTGAGCCAGCGCGAGCCTTCGCCGAGCGTGAACGAGAAATGATCTTCTATCGCGGTAAGACGTTGGTCGATATCTTCGAGCTTGCGGAGCGTGCGGTCGATCGTCGCTTGCGATTCGTGCGCGACAACCTCTTCGTGCAGGTCTGAACCGAGCTGCTGCAGCGCGACCATCTCGGCATCGCCTTGCTGCCAATCCGATATCGCGTCGGCGATGTAGCTCACCTGGCTGAAGTTGCGGAACAACGAGATCATGCCGGGGATATCGCTCGGCTGATTGCGGCCCTGCAACAAGCCTTCCCATTCGGCATCGTAGTCGGGGTCGGGCTTCGCCATCTCGAGGCGTGCTTTCCGATCGCCGACGGGAACGCTCAAGTAGTTGAGGTACGCACGATAGTCGCGTTCATTGTGCGTCCGGCCGTACGCCTCGAGTTCGAACGCCGCGTCCTTTTCGGCTTTCGACCACAGCCCTTCGCCGCCGACGTACGCCCGCACGCTCGACAACGTGTTGATGGTGAACCAGAGCGCGGACAATTCCGCGCTGATGAGGAGCACCATGACGCCGAGGATCGTGTAAAGGCGGCGAGAGATAGACAAAGGCGGGCTCCGCTCGCGACGACATGTGTCGACGCGTCTTCACTATATTACAGTGAATATCGGATTACGCGGGCTCGATGGTGAAGCGGGCGTGACGAGCGTCACACCCGAATCGATAAGACCGAGTGGAGTTCTAGTGCTGCGGGATGCGGACGACGCAAACTGCGAGGATCACCAGCGCGGCTAAGCACAGCAGCGCTCCGACGTAGAAGAGGACCCGGCGATCGTCTTGCATGGAAAGGGCAGCCTCGATTATGCGATGATTGCGATATGGCCCTGTCGGTATGGGCCCCGTAAAGATAAGAGCGCGTGACGGCTTCGTTCGTTACGCGCTCATTCGACTCTTTGGGAAGGCGCCTGAAGAACCGCGTTGCTCATACGAGGTTCATGTCGCAAGCGAGATATCGCGGCGCGCAGCCTACACGAGTCGCGCGTGCGTGCGCTTTTTCCAGAAAAACGTGTAATAGGAATACTGCAAGGTGAGCACTGCGATGAATGAGATCGGGTAGCCGAGCCACACGCCGTTGAGGCCGAACTTCCCCATGAGCAGATATGCGGCCGGCACTTCGACGCCCCAGATGCCGAAGATGCCGTTGATCATCGGGATGATGACGTCGCCGCTGCCGCGGATGACCCAGCTGATGGCAGCGCTGTTGCCGAAGATGAGGTACGACCAAAGGGTGATCATCAGCAGCGTGTGTGCGATGGCGAGCGTCGCCGGATCGGTGATGAACCACCCGAGGATCGTCCAAGCGAAGATGTAGCACACCGCGATGATCGTGCCGCCGATGACGTAGTTCAGCGCAACGGCGCTCCGCACGACCTTCGTCAAGAGATCTTCTCTTCGAGCGCCGATCGCCTGGGCCGCGAGGATCGACGCCGCGATGCCCACCGATATCGCCGGGAATTGCACGTAGCTGATGATCTGGTTGACGGCGCCGTACGCGGCGGTCGCACTCGACCCGAAACGGTTGACGAACGACAGCACGGCGATTTCCGCGAGTGACACCATGATAACTTGGAGGCCGGTCGGGATGCCGATCTTGAGCACGAGTCCGAGGATGTGCGGGTCGACGATCATGTCGCGCGCTATCTCGCCGTCGAAACGCAGCGGGTGGCCCATGCGCGCGAGGTACACGAGAAAAGCGGCGAACGCGATCAGATTGCTGATGCACGAGCCTGCGACGACGCTGACGACGCCGAGGTGCGGCAACCCGAACCAGCCGAGGATGAACGCAGGCGTCACGATGACGGTGAGGATCGTGCTCAAGACGAGCGAGTACAGCGGTGTCGTCGAGTCGCCGGTGCCGCGAAGGATCGACGTATAGATGATGTACGGAAAGACGAGCGGCGATATGAGGAACACCGCGCGCGCATAGACGATGGCTTCCGGCATGATATTCGCCGGCGTGCGCAGCCACGCGAGCAGCGGCGGTGCGATGAGCGGACCGACGATCGCTGTGAAGAGACCGAACGCGAGCGTCGCGCCGAGCACGGTCCCCGCCACGCGCTTGACGCGATGCGCATCGCCGGCGCCGTGCGCTTGTCCGATGAGCACCGAACTGCCCGACCCGACGCCGATGAGAAACGAGAAGAGCAAGAATATGATCGGGAAAACGGCGGAGACTGCGGCGAGCGCACCGACGCCGATGAGACGGCCCAGGAACACGAGACTGAACGTCTGTGAGGCTGCCTGCAAGATGTTGCTGAACATCAGCGGGATCAGGAACACGACGAACAGCTGCCACACCGGGCGGTCGGTTTCGAACAGGTTGACGCCAAATGCCCGCGACGGGGCCTTCGCAGCCTCACTAGCCATATCGAGGCGAATCATAGCATACTTGAAACAGTCGTTTCAAGTATAACAAGTCAGTCATTTCGGGTTCTCGTGGGCGGCCCGGCCGCGTAAAGGGTCGACCTTGGAGGGCGACGCACTACGGGAGATGCCCGATTCCCCGGCCGGCGCGACCCGCGCAGGCATCCGCTGTACCGTCTTCAACAACGGCAGCCCCGAACGCGAGCCCGGCAACCTCGCTGAGATAAGCGAGATACTCAAGGAGCCAGGCAAGCTCGTTTGGCTGGACGTCGTCGAGCCCGATGAGAAGGCGATGGCGGTGCTCCAAGAAGAGTTCCATCTCCACCCGCTCGCCGTCGAAGACGCGATGACGGCGCACGAGCGGCCGAAGATCGACGGGTACGGCGACTACTGGTTTCTCGTCATCTATGGCGTCTCGCTGGCCGGAAAGAACGTCACCGTCCACGAGTTGTCGGTGTTCTCCGGCAAGAACTACCTCATCACCGTCCGGCGCGAGCCCGCGTATCCGCTCGACGAGATCGAGCGGCGCTGGCGGACGCGTTCAGAGATGTCGTCGCGCGACAGCGGGTCGCTCCTGTTCACCGTCCTCGACACGATCGTCGACGGATACTTCGATGCGGTCGAGTCGCTCGACGAACAGATCAGCGCGATCGAGAACGATTTGCTGCGCGGCGGCATGGTCGGCGGAGAGCTGCCATTGCGCATATTCTCGCTCAAGCGCGATTTACAGCGTTTCCGGCGGGCCGCTGTGCCGATGCGCGACATACTCAATCCGATCATCCGCGGCGACCTCGTTCTCTACAAGAACGAGGAGATCGCATACTTCCGCGACGTCTACGACCATGCGATCCGCGTCATCGATCAGCTCGATGCGGCGCGCGATCTGCTCAACAACGCGCTCGAGATCAACCTCTCGATCGTCGCCAACCGGCAGAACGCGGTCGTCAAACAACTGACGGTCATCGCGACGATCTTTCTCCCGCTGACGTTCATCACCGGGTTCTTCGGTCAGAACTTCGGCTATCTCGTCAGCCGCATCGGCAGCACTTGGTCGTTCTGGGCGCTCGGCATCGGCGCGCAGATCGTCACGCTCATCGCCCTGCTCGTGTTCTTCAAAGTGAAAAGGTGGTTTTGATCATGTCGATAGCGACGTTCGGCGCCGGCTGTTTCTGGGGCGTTGAAGCCGAGTTCCGCGAGATACCCGGCGTCACCGATGCGGCGGTCGGTTTCATGGGTGGAAGGACGGCCAACCCGACGTATCACCAGGTCTGCGCCGGCGATACCGGGCACGCCGAGGTCTGCGAGGTGACGTTCGACCCGACACGCGTCTCGTACGAGCAGCTTCTCGAAGCGTTCTGGAACATGCACGATCCGACGACGCGCGATCGCCAAGGGCCCGACTTCGGCACGCAGTACCGTTCGGTGATCTTCTATCACGACGAGGCGCAGAAAGAAGCGGCGGAAAAATCGAAGGCGGCGCTCGACGCATCCGGCCGCTTCAAGCGCCCGATCGTGACGGAGATCGCGGCCGCCGGTCCGTTCTACCGCGCCGAAGAATACCATCAGCGTTATCTCGAAAAAGCGGGCCGTATCAGTCACTAGCGCCAACAACGTAGTAGGCCGAGCGAAGCTCGGCAGCCGAGCTGCGCTCGGCCTACTACATTCTCAAGCAGCTAAGGGTACTGGAAGCTCGCCGATGGTGAGAGCGTTACGTCGACTTGCCCGTTTTGTCCGATGAACGACGGCTTCTGCTGAAGATTGAACGGGTACGCCGCGCCGAAAGCCGGGTAATCGAATCCGGCCGCATACACGAAGTATGTGTCGCCCTGCGCGTTCGGGTTGCCCGACGCCTGTTGGTTGTCTTGCGACGAGCAGATGGTCGGCGTCGATCCCGAACCGTTAGTCGGCCCGAGGTTCGGCGGCAGCGTGAGCTGCTGCGATCCAGTCTGCGTCGTGACGAGCGTGTAGTACTGGACGTTCGTCGAGTTGCCCTGAGAGTGCGGATAGCATCCGCCGGAATCTGAGATGAAGACCCACGTCTCCGTCACGCCGTTGGGCACGACGATGTCGATCTTCAAACCGCCTGGATTCGAAGGATCTGGAAAGGCGCTCGCCGCGGACATCGGCGGCAATCCGGTGAGCGTTGTCAGCGTCGCGTCGGCGGTCTTCTTGCCGAACGTTCCTGGGCCGGTCGGGATGTCGATCTCGAGGTGATAGTCGCCAAGAACTGCGAGGCTTTGGAACGAGACGAATCCGGGCGAGTAGCCTTGAAAGCCCGCGGGATACGTACCGTTGTTGAACGTCGGGAATGCGGGCTCGCCGCCGTAGTAGACGTTGATCGGCAGCAGGTCCTGGTTGCCGACGGCGACCGGCTGCTGATATTGCGCGAACGACACCGACTGCTGGCCCGGCACGGTGTTGTCCGGGGCGAAACCGTAGCCGAACGCGCCTCCGGTGCACTGGAGCGTCGTCTTATTGCACGGGATGTTCGGGCCGCTTCCTGAGATGATGGTCGTTTGTTGCCCGGTTATCGGATCCGGCTGACCGACGAAACCCGTCGGGCCCGTGATGTACGGGATGCTGTAGAGCACCGCCGACAAACCGTTGGGCTGACGCAGCGTCTCGACCGTGTTGAGCGTCTCGTAGACCTTGCCGTGCACGACGTCGTTGATCGTCGCGGTGCCGACAGCGAACTGGAGCTTGCTCGTCGCCACCGGATTGACGGAGCTGATCGCGGGCTCGACGCCGACGTTGCCCGCTCCGCATCCGGAAAGAGCGACTACAATTCCAAGCAACGCTACGTGCGCGAAATATCGGGTCATCGTCATACCTTTATCTGCCAGTAGAAGCGCATCGTCAGCGGCGGCAGATCCGGCAGAATGACGAACGGACTCGTCGGGAACGCTTCGCCCGGATAGCCGTTCGGATTCGCTCCGCCCGAGACGCCGGTCGCCACCGGCTCGAAGTACTGCAGATTGACCAGCGGCACGCCGTAGGTCTGGTTGAACACGTTCGTGATCGACACGCCGTACGTGCTCGGCGAGCCGGGAGCGTTGTACTCGATCGTGACGTTCGTGTTCGAACGCGGCCGCGAATAGAAGCCGCCCGCGAGCGCTTGCTCCGCGAGAACGCCGCGCGTCGCGACGATGTTCGGATCGAAGAGCGATCCGGGATTCTGCGGATCGACGTATTGCGGCGACCCGTTGACATTCTGATTCAAGCCGTCGGTGTTGGGCAGTTCGTACGGCAGACCGTTGACGAACGCCGCGGTGAGCAGGCCCGCGCCCATCGGATAACCGCGATCGGCCGTCGTCACCATGTTGTACTTCCAACCCGCGTGCGTCCGATACGTCACGGCGAGCGAGCCTTGGAGCGGCGCGAGGTTCGGCGAGTGGTAGAGCGTGCCGAGCAATAGCGATGCCGACGGCAGATACTGTCCGGGCGGGTCGTTGCCGATCTGGTTGATGTACGTGCCCGAGATCTGACCCGAGAAACCGTACTGCGCATCCTTCGTGATGTCGAACTCGAGGCCGGTCGCTTTTTGGATGCCGAGATTCGATTCGAACACCGGTCCGACGATCGGAAGGCCGTTGAATGGTTGATAACCGACGATGTCCGCCGACTGTTCGACGATATCGTAGCCGCGGCGGTAAAACGGCGTGACGCGCATCGCGTAGCCGTGCGTGAAATCGTGCTGGTACGTGAGATCGTAGTTCGAGAACGTCGCGCCCTTGAGCGGCGCGGTGAGCGGCGCGCTGATCGACGGCAACCCGAGGAACGTCCGCGACGTGTTCGTGTAGAGGACGTCGCGCGCGAGCCAGTAGAGCTGGTCGGCGTAATCCGCGCAACGCTGATTGAGCGTCAGGCCGCAGTACATGGCCGGCTTGCCGGTCGTGTTGTCGAACGACGGGATGCCGTTGAACTCATTGAACGCGCTGCGGTCGACGTTGCTGCCGAGAAAGCTCGGCAGCGGTATCGAGAGCGTGCGTCCGTACGTGACGCGGATCGAGTCGTGCGGCGAAAGGACATCGGTGATGCCGACGTGCGGTTCGAAAAGACGCTGATGCCTGATCGCGTCGATCGCCGGCGGATTGTTCGGGTCGGACGGAATGAGGAAATTGTAACCGTCGAGCCGGATGCCGAGCTGCGTCTTCCAGCGGCTGCTCATCGCGACCGTGTCTTGGAGGAACCCGCCGTAGACTTGCTGCGAGACCGTCGGTCCATAGATCGTCGCCGGCATGCGCGGAATGCCTTTGGGGAAGAACTGCGCGAGATAACCGCACGGCACGATGATGATCTGGTTTGAACCGGCGGGTTGGAATTGCGCTGGGCATCCGTTGAACGATGACGGCAAGAAATCGAACCCAGGCACCGGCTGGATGACGTTGAGCGTGTTGCCCGTCTTCGTGAAGTCGGCGAAGCCGCCCGAAAACGCCGCCGACTGCGTGAAGTCGACCGTCGTACCGAGCGGTCGAGCGAACTCGTAGTTCGCTCCGCCCTCGAGATAGTGTTTGCCGCTGAGCTGTTTCGTGATCTCGCCCGCGAGCGCGGTGCGGCGACCGCCGTTATCGGGCGTGATCGTGCCGGCGGTCGGCAGCGTCTCCGACTGGTCGCTGAAAGTGCGATAGAATCGGATCGTCGCGAACGTCGTCGGGTTGAGCGTCGCCGAATATTCGAACTTGTAGGCGTCGAACGGACTCGTCACTGTGTTCTGACCGGAGAAGACGCCCGGTAGTCGCTCGCCGGGCCAGATCGGCTCGACCTGCGCCGCTTGTTGAAGCGTGAACACGCTCGGGCCCGGATGGCCGATGTTGTTCGCGGTCTGGATCGCCTGTGTGTCGACGTAGGCGAGATCCTGGTGCACGGCTTGCGTCTGGAAGAAGAATTGCAGCTGACGCGTGTTCGACTTGCCGAACTTGTAGATGAAGTTCTCGACGAGATCGTTTTGCTGTTGATCCGACGGAACGGTCTCGAGTGTGCCGCTTCCTGACGCGAGCACGAAAAACGCCTGGTTGTTGAAACCCGGCTTGCCATATTGCAGGTCTTCGCGCACACCGGTGAAGCCGACGTAGTTCGAATAGCGATTGTCGGGTGTCGCAAGTCCGTACTCGAGTCCGACCTGGTGAAGGAACGGATACGCGGTCTCCTCGAGGTCGATCGTTCCTGAACCCGGATAAACGCCGCGTTTTGCTTGGAGTGCGACGAGACCGGTTCCCGTGCCGCCGTGTGACGCGTCGCCGCCGCCGGGGATGAGCTGCACCGAGCCGATGCCGTTGAGCGAGTTGAAGTTCGCGACGTTCTCGGAACGGTTCGCGATCGAGCGGGTCGGCGTCGTATAGTCGATGCCCTCGTACGTATACGCCGTCTGGAAGTCGAAACCGCCGCGCACTTTGATGGTGCCCTGCGTATCGACCGTGATGCTCGGGAGGCTTGTGAGCAGCGCCTTCTCGTCGGTGTTGAACGTCTTGCCGAGCTGTGTCTCGAGCGAGCGGCTCGTCACCGCGTAGCTGTCTTCCGTCGCGTTCGGCTGATACGCGCTCGACGCCGATCTAATGGCGACGGTCGCGAGAGTCCGCAGCGAACGGCTTAGCGCGACGGAGATGATCTTCGTATCGTCGGGCAGGACGGTGATGCCCTCGACGTCTGTCGGCTGATAGCCGGACTTCGTCACGACGACGCGATACGTGTCGGGCGCAACACCGACGATTCCGTACGCGCCCTTGGCGTCGGTCGTCGCGGTGTATTTTCCGCTCGGTGCCACGGCTTCGACGGTCGCGCCGGCGATCGGCGCCTTCGTCGAAGCGTCGGTGATGACGCCGGAGATCTGCCCGGTCGTGGCCGCATGAGCGATCAGCGGCGAACATAAAATGGCGGCGGACATCGCGAACGCGATGACCCGCAGCTTCAAATACGCGGTTCTCAGATGCTGCTTCTCCCCGGCCGCGATAGATGCGGCACGAATACGGACGGCGACCGCTTCGATGTATCAAACCAAGTTTAAGGCGATGTTAACGAATCCTCAAGGGACCCCCGTCAGACGGTCACAACGAGGTTAACCGACAGATAAGTTTCTTGTGCTACCATGCCGCACTATGACGTTCAAAGGCGCGCTCGGTTTTGGAGCCCGTCATCTCGCGGTGGCCTTCCTCGGCAGCACGATGCTCGCGATGTCCGGATGCGGTTACGGTCAGCCCGTCCCCATCCCGCCGCCGCGATCGGTCGGATCATCGGGCCTCGTCGTCACCCCGTCCGACATTTCCATGAGCCCGGGCCAAGCGACGACCCTCATGGTGAGCGAAAAGGGCTACAGCGGCACGTTCACCGAGTCGGACGACTGCTCGGGCATCGTCGGCATCATCGAAACGGGCGGATCGACATTCACCGTGACTGCGACTAATGTCGGTCTTTGCACCATCACCATATCCGATTCAAGCGGCGCCTCGAAGCCCATCGCCGTCTCGATCCAATCAATCATCATCGGAGGCCAGTGATCGCGGCGTGAATCACGCTCTGCGAGCCCGCGCGGCGATCATCGGTGCAGCAGTCCTCGCGGCTGCTGCGATCGCGTCTTCGTGCGGCCACGGCGCGTCATCAGTCTCGCCGATCAGTCACGGCCGCAACATCGAGCAAGTCAAGTTCAGCATCGTCGTGCCGACGCCGACACCGACGCCCGCGAACAAGCCGCGCGTCGTATCGGTGATGAAGGTCAAGCACTTCTTCGTCTCCGGCAACACGACGCAGGCGACCGTCGTCGTGACGCCCGAAGGCGGCGCGCCGTATCCGACGGTCACGTTCCCGTGCACGTTCCAATCGTGCACCGCGTCGGTGCCCGCGCCCGTCGGCGTCGACACGTTCTTGGTGTCGCTCTACGGCGGCAATCGCATCTCGCCCGATACGCTTTTGTCGACCGGCACGACGAGCGCGACGATCCAGCCGGGTGTACAGAACAACGTCAACGTGACGTTCAATCCGGTGGTGTCGAGCATCATCCTGACGGTGACGCCGTCGAGCTTGCCGCCAGGAACGCCAGGGACCGCGACAGTCGGCGTCAACGCATTAGACGCGACCGGTTACACGATCGTCGGTCCGGGCTCGTACGTCAACTCCACCGGCCTCGCGCTCACGATCGACCTCTCGACTTTCGATCAGCTGCTCAACGGTCACCAAGGTCATTCGACGACGCTGTCACCATCGAGCCTGACCGGCCCGCCGCCGACCGGCCCGACGCAAGTGACGCTCTCATACGACGGCAATCCGAATCTTGCGCAGACGACGATCAACGCGACAACGACCGAGCCGATCAACGGATCGATCACGCCCGCCGAGCTCACGGTAGCGGCGAGCCCGTCGCCATCGCCGTCACCGACCGGCTGCAACGTCAACGCATCACCGCAGCCCGCGGTTTTCTACGCCGTGCCCACGCCGACGGGCAATCCGTTCGCGACGGTCGGCGACAGCATCGCCGACGGCTCCGACGGCAGGATTTACTCGAGCGACGGATCGCGCCGCATCTACCAAGTGACGACGAAGGGCAAGATCAAAGCGTTCGATGTTCCCGGCGCCGGCGCCGGTTCGCTGATCGCGACCGTGACGGCCGGACCTGCCGGTGGTAACACCGTCTGGTTCGCGAACGTCACGACGCAATCGGTCGGCCGCGTGACGGTCGGGAGCTCGCCGACGATCACTGTATTCCCCGTGCCGCAGTACTCACCACCAGCGAATGCGCAGCCGGCGGCGATCGCTGCCGGACCCGACGGGAACATGTGGTTCACCGATCGAGCGAATGCGTATCTCGGCAACATCACGCCGCTCATCGGGTCGATCTCGCAATTCCCGATCGCGGCGAGTTCGACGAGACTCTCGCAAGGCGTCGTCGTCCTTCCGAACGGCGAGCTGTGGTTCGTCGAGTCGGGGCTCGCGAAACTCGCGATGGTCCAGATCTCTTCGCTGCAGTTGGGCTCTGTGAACCCGCTCATGGAATTCCAACCGC
>DASQJC010000055.1:0-8178 GCA_035631255.1 Candidatus Eremiobacteraceae bacterium
CACCGATAAAGAGCAACCCGAGCATGATCTTAAAGACCTGATTGTCCATGCCCGGCGTATACCAGTCGTTCTTGAGTGCAATCGCCGAGGTCCAGGCAACGACAATGCCGCCTAGAATCGCGATCGTCCTTTCGATAAAAATGATACTCACGTAAGACTCCTAAGCGGCCACTAAATCAGGTAGAACAGCGAGAAGAGAGCTACCCAGATGACGTCGACGAAGTGCCAGTACAGAGCGCCTGCGGTCAGGCCGAAGTAGCGCTGCTGCGTGTAGACGCCCTTTTGCGCTTGGATGAGGACGGTGATGAGGTAGATGACGCCGATGAAGACGTGGAATCCGTGGAGTCCCGTGAGCGTGAAGAACGATGCGCCGTAGATGCTCGACGGCCAGGTCGTGCCGGCGTGGAGCAAGTTGAAGTATTCGAACGCTTGGCCGCTGAGGAATCCGATGCCGAGGATGATCGTCGCGATCATGAAGCCGACGAACTTGCGCTTGTCGCCGTGCTTGAAGAATTCCATCGCATAATGCATCGTCGCGCCGCTGCCGAACAGGACGATCGAGTTGACGCCGGCCATGTAGAGCGCGGCGGGCTCGATGCCCGGCGGCGGCCATGCCATCACCGTGCTGCGCAGGTAGATGTAGCCGTAGATGAACGACGAGAATACGATGACGTCGCTGATGAGGAAGAACAGGAACCCCAGCAGCCGCTGGTCCCGGACTTCTTGATATGTCGCGTCGTCGACGGTTATCGCGTGCGTCGCCATTAAGCTGCGTAAGTCCTCATACGAGCGGCATGTAGCTGAGGTCGCCTTTTATCTCTCGATACGGCAGTGGCTTGCCGTAGTCGTATGGACCCGAGAGCACGACGGGGATGTCTTCGAAGTTGTAGTACGGCGGCGGCGACGGGATCATCCACTCGAGCGTCCGCGCGCCCCATGGATTTTGACCGGCCTCGCGACCCGAGATCGTGCTCTTGATCGCGTTGTATGCGAAGACGAGCATCGAAGCGCCGAGCACGAACGCCGAGATCGTTATGAAGAGGTTCGTGTCTTGATACTGCGGATCGTACGTGCTGACGCGCCGCGGCATCCCTTCCAGGCCGATCCAGTGCATCGGCAAGAACGTCGCGTTGAAGCTGACGAACATGAGCCAGAAATGGATCTTGCCGAGCGTCTCGTCGAGCATGCGGCCGGTCATCTTCGGCCACCAGTAATACAGGCCCGCGAATATGCCGAAGACGCTGCCGCCGAAAAGCACGTAGTGCAAGTGCGCGACGACGAAGTACGTCGCGTGCTCGTGGACGTCCGCCGGCACCGACGCGAGCATGATGCCAGTGATGCCGCCGAACGTGAACGTCGAGAGGAAGCCGAGCACGAAGTAGAGCGGCGTCGTCAGGCGTATGTTGCCGCCCCACAGAGTCGCGACCCAGCTGAAGATCTTCACGCCCGTCGGGATGCCGACGATCATCGTCATGATCATGAACGGAAGCTGCACCCACGGCGCAAGACCGCTCGTGAACATGTGGTGCGCCCAGACGGCGAACGAGACGAGTCCGATCGCCACCGAAGAATAGGCGATCGCCTTGTAGCCGAAGATCGGTCTGCGGCAGAACGTCGGCAAGATCTCGGAGACGATGCCGAACGCCGGCAGGATCATGATGTAGACAGCAGGATGCGAGTAGAACCAGAAGATGTGCTGCCAGAGCACCGGGCTGCCGCCCTTCGCCGGATCGTAGAACGGCACGCCGAACGTCCGCTCGATGAGCAGACCGAGGAGCGCGGCCGAGAGATTCGCGGTCGCGATGAACGATAAGAACGCGGTCACCGCGGTCGCCCAGACGAACAGCGGCATGCGCGTCCACGTCATTCCAGGCGCGCGCATCTTGATAATGGTGACGAGGAAGTTCAGACCCGTTATCGTGCTCGACACGCCGATCAAGAAGATCGCCATGCACCACATGCTCGTGCCGAACGACTGCTGCAGGCTGATCGGCGGATACTCGGTCCAGCCCGCTTCGGGCGCGCCCCAGATGAAGCTTCCGAACAACAAGATGCCTGCCGGCGGGAACAGCCAGAAGCTAAACATGTTGAGCCACGGGAACGCGACGTCGCGCGCGCCGATCTGGAGCGGCATGATGAGATTGCCGAACGCGCCCGTGAGGATCGGAATGATGACGAGCCACACCATCGCGGAGCCGTGGACGCTGTACGCTTCGTTGTAGGTCTGCGGGCTGAGCAGCGTGTTGTTCGCCGACGCGAGCTGCGCGCGCATCATCTCTGCGAGCAGGCCGGCTAGGACGAAGAACAGCCCGCTCGTGATGAAATACTGGACGGCGATGACCTTGTGGTCTTGGCTGAAGATGTACTTCTTGATGAACGTGTCGGGCGGCGGGTGGATGTGCCCGTGAGGGACGTGGGCAGTTCCGACTGCAGCTTGCATGTTTTCTCCCGGCCCTATTTCAACGTCTTCAGGTACGCGACGAGATCGGCGATGTCTTTCGCGCTGATCCCGTTCATCTGCTCGTTCGGCATCTGACCGTACGAACCGGTCAGGCCGTGCTCGAGGATCTCGGCGACATCGGCGGGCGTCGGCGGCTTGCCGCTGAGCAGTTCCGGATGCGCGGGATCATTGAAGAGATTCGCGAGTCCTGGACCGACCTTCCGCTGATCGAACGGCGCTGCGTTGTGACATGTCGTGCAGTGCGATTGGAACAGCGCCTGACCAGCCGCGGCATCGCCCGACGCGAGCACGGCCGCCGTCACTTCGGTCGGCTGATGCGCTTGCTTCGTCTTCTCCCCGGCATACCAAGCGTCGAAATCGTTTTGCGATTGGACGTAGACGAAGCGATCGCGCATCCCCGAATGACCGACGCCGCAGAACTCCGTGCACACGATCTCGTATTTCCCGATCTCCGTCGGGGTGAACGTCATCGGCACCACCATGCCCGGGATCATGTCCTGCTTCATCCGGAAGGCGGGCACCCAGAACGAATGGATGACGTCGGTCGACGTCACGTCGATCGTCACCGGCACGTTGATCGGGAGGTGGAGCTCATCGGGCACGGGGTCGCGCAGACCTGGATACCGGAATGCCCACGAGAACTGATGGCCGATCGCTTCGATCGTCACGCTGTTCGTCTTAGCACTGGCCGCCGTGTAATAGGTAGGGATGAGCAAGTAGCTGAGGATGCCGAGCACGAGCATGAGCGCCGAGGGGATCGCCGTCCACCAGAACTCGAGCGCCTTGTGATCGTGGATCGAGGAGCCGGGCTCATCGATCGGCTGGCCCTTCCGGTTGCGATAGCGCACCGTGAAATAGAGCATGTAGCCGTTGACGTAGACGAGGATCGGTACGCTGAAGAACGCCATGAACTTGAAGAGCCAGTCGATCTGGACGGCGATGCCGGCCGCTTCAGGGACGTAGTTCTGGATGGGGAAGATGACGACGCCCCACATCCCGAGCGCGCTGATAACGCCCATGACGATGGTCGCTCGCCAAAAGCCCGCGTCGAGCTTGTGCTCTTCGTGCCCCATGCTCACGTTTTTTTTGCTCCCGCGCGCAGGTCTACAACGACCCGACGCTTGCATCCTCGCGCGAAATGCCGCTTATGTAGCGCACCACAAGTAGCGGTCGAGCTTTAGCTCGACCGATTGAGCCTTGCCGAAGGTGGGAATCGAACCCACATGAGGGGTTACCTCGCGCGATTTTGAGTCGCGTGCGTCTGCCAGTTCCGCCACTTCGGCGACCTGATGACCTTTAGACGAGATTGGAGCGGTCGACCTTTATGGTCGACCGCAGACGAGCTAGCGGAGACGATCGCGCGCATGATGACCGCGGCGGTCGACCATAAAGGTCGACCGCTCCATTTTCTCTCCGCGTTGGTCGCGTCCTATTTCGACAGGTGCGAGACGACCCAATCGACCCAGCGTTTGTAGACGCCTTCTGCGCCGACCGGATCGCCCGGGAAGTGCGTGTTGCGCGGATATGCGTAGAACTGTACGTCGACGCCTTGGTCGCGAAGCGCTGTGTACCACAGATACGAGTTGTAGATCGGCACGTTCGGATCGCCGACGTCGCCCATGATGAGAGTCGGCGCCTTCACGTTCTGCACCGACGCGATCGGCGACTGATCGCGCCAGATATCCCAGCCGTTATTCGTCCACGGGCTGCTCGTCCGGCCGAAGAAATCGGCGTCGCCCTTCTGATAGAACGCGATCGTGTAGTCGGCGACCCAACTCGTCAGCGCCGCACCGGCCATCGCGCACTTCCATACGTCGTAATGGCTCTCGAGCCAAGTCGTCATGTATCCGCCGTACGACCAGCCGGTCACGCACATGCGCGATGTATCGATAACGCCGGACTTGTCGAGCACCGCAACGCCTGCCATGACGTCTTTGCCGGGTCCGTCGCCCGTATCTCTATAGATCGCGTGCTGGTAGGCGTCGCCCAGATTCGTGCTGCCGCGATAGTTCGGCTCGAACACGACGATGCCGTGCGCCGCGATGAGCTGCGCGAGCGAACCGAAGCCGAGCTGCGACGCACCTTGCGGCCCGCCGTGGACTTCGAGGGCGAGCGGGTAGCGGCGACCGGCGACGTAGCCGGGCGGCAACGTGACGATGCCGTCTTCCTTGTATCCGCCGGGTCCGGTCCAACGGACTTCGGTCATTTGACCCAGTTGAAATTTCAAAATCGACACGTTGTACCGCGTGAGCCGGCGGGCAGCCGCACTCGGCGACGACGCATAGTAGATCTCGCTGGGTTCATCGACCGAACTGCCGACAAACGCGACGGCGCCGTTCGGTCCGACCGTCGCGTCACCGACGAAATCTAGGCCGGCCCCAAGATCGTACTTGCTCGCGCTTCCTCGCAGCGGCGCGTACCACAGATCGTTAAGCGGTCCGTTCTCGTCTGAGTAGACGAGCGCAGATCCGTCGGGAGTCCATGCGAAAAAGTCGACGGCGTGATCTTGGCCGCCGATGACGCGCCCCGGTCCTCCCGAAGACGTCGTGACCGTCAAGTACGGATTGCTGTTGAACGCGCCGTGCGGGAACCAGCTGGCCGCAAGCGCATCCCCGCGGGGCGAGAACAGTGGAGCGGTTGAGAACGGCCGCTGAGCTGGCAGATCGCGAACCGTACCTGTCTTCGCATCGACGAGCGCAACGATCGAGTCGTCGCTGTCGCCCAACACCGCATTTGGCAGCTTCTGGATCGCGATCGTCTTGCCATCGGCCGACCACGACAGCGCCGCGGCCGGTCCACCTTGCGAAGTCGAGAGGCTCCATGAGCCCGACGTCAGCCGATGCGGCGCTCCGCCGCTCGCGCTGACCGTCCATACATGCGACGGCGTCGGAGCTGCGGTCTGCTTGTAATCGAGATCGCCGACGTCGAACGTGTCGAAATGCGCATCGAGCTGCTTCTTGTTCTTCGGCGTGTCTTGCGTGACGAACGCGAACGCTTTGCCATCCGGCCGCCACGTGAACTCATCGACGCCGTTGTCGACCTTCGTCGCCTGGAGCGCGTCGCCGCCGCTGAGCGGCATGACGAAGATCTGCGACTGCGTGTTGTCGGACGGGCCCGCGTCCGCGATGAACGCAAGCCGGTCGCCGGTCGGTGACCAGCGCGGCGAATCGACGCCCGTGCGATCGTACGTCAGCGGCCGGATCGCACCGGACGCGATGTCGAGCAGCATGAGCTGCGAATGCCGTTCGTCTTTGACGAAGTCAGAGGTCGATTTCAAGAAGGCGATACGTTTGCCGTCCGGCGATATCTGCGGCTGGGAAACGCCGACGAGCGTGCGCAGCGCGGCTTGGTCGAGCAGACGCGCCTGGGCGGCGGCCGGCATGATCGCGGCGAGCACGACAGCCGCGATGGCGGTTAACGTGATTACGTTGCGTCTCATTTGAGGTGATCCTCGAACCAGCCGATCCACACTTTCAAGATCGCTTCCCTCCCCGCTGGATCCGATGGGAAGTGCCCGTAGCGCGGCGCGGCGACGAACCGTGTATCGACGTGATTGTCTTTGAGCGCGTGGTAGAACTCGTACGCCTGCGGTGTCGGCACGCGATAGTCGCCCGTGTCGGAGAGGACGAGCGTCGGCGTCGTCACGTCGCGCGCGTACGTGATCGGCGACTCGAACAGGTATTCCGCGCGATACTTCGGATCGAACGGAGAACCGCCGAGGAGCGCGGTGCTAAGACCCTGGACGTCGCTGAGCGCATACTCGTCGACGAAGTTCGTCACGGCCGCCCCTGCGACGGCTGCCTTCCATATATGTGAGTGCCCGACGAGCCAGGTCGTCGCGAGGCCGCCGCCGGACCAGCCCGAAACGGCGATGCGTGTCGTGTCGATGAAGCCGAGTTTTTCGACCGCGGCGACACCCTCGAGGTTATCCTTGCCGGGTCCGCTCGAGACGTGACCGACGATCGCTTGAGTGAACGCGTCGCCGAGATTGTCGCTGCCGCGATAGTTCGGCTCGAAGACGACCCAGCCGTGTGCTGCCGCGATCTGCTGCAGGCCGACGTAATCATCGAACGTTTCCGTCGACGTGGCGATCGGCCCGCCGTGGATCATGAGCACGAGCGGATACTTCTTCGACGGATCGAAATTCGGCGGATACGTGAGAACGCCGTCTTCGGCAAAACCGTCCGAGCTCGTCCACGTCACCGGCGCGACTTTTCCGAGATCGAGACTTGCGATCGCGTGATTGAAGTCCGTCAGACGTTTCACGGCGGTCGAGTGCGGCGCGATGTAGTACAGTTCTGACGGCCTCGTGCCCGTCTCGCCCGTCACCGCGATTCCGCCATCTCTCCCGATCGTCGCGCCGTCGACGCTGACGCCGCCGAGGTCGATCCGTGTCGCCGACGCGGCGAGCGGCTGGATCCAAAGCGCCGCTTGCGTATGGTCGTTGCCGACGAGCAAGAGTGCTTTGCCGTCAGGCGTCCACGCAGCCGGGAAGACGTTGCGATCGAGTGCCGCGCTCACGTTGGTCGCGGACGGACTCGTCACCGACGACACCGCCGCTTCGGTCTGCAGATACGGCGTGCCGTGGATCGCGATGTTGAACGCGACGGTCTGCCCGTCCGGTGAGAAGATCGGGTTAGCGCTCCACCCAGGGTTCGCGCCGAACGGCCGCACTTTTCCGGTCGCGACGTCGACGAACGCGACGGTTCCCTTGTCGAAGTCCGCGCTCACGGTGTCCGGCACCATGTCGAACGCGATCGTCTTGCCATCCGACGACCAGTCGATGTTGCCGGCGAACTGGCCTTCCGGCAGGCTCCACGTACCCGAGGTGAGCCGCTTGTCCGCGCCGCCCTCGGCAGACGCGATCCAGATGTGCGCGGGCTGGGCGACATGGCGCATGAGAAAGTCGTTGTCAGTGACGCGGAACGGGTTGTCGTACTTCGCCGTGCCTGTCGACTTCGGCGCTTGATCCGCCGCGAAGTACGCGATGCGCTTGCCGTCCGGGCTCCACACGAAGCCCTGCACGTCGGTCTTCGACGATGTCGCGGCGACCGGGTCGCCGCCGTTCATCGGCATGACGTAGACCTCGTCGGTCGCGTCGTCACCCGTACCGTTTGCTGCGATGAACGCGATGCGATCGCCCGCCGGCGACCACTGAGGCGAGTTCACGTCGTCGCGTCCCTGGGTGAGCGCGCGCTGCGCCCCGGTCGCGATGTCGACGAGCATGAGCTGATTGACGAACATGTCCTTATCGAAGTCCGCCCTGCTGATGACGACGGCGATCGACTTGCCGTCGGGCGAGATCGTGGGCGAGTAGACGCCGACTTCGGAGCGCAGATCGGGAAAATCGATAGTTCGCGCCGCGCCCGGGTGCGCCCACACGCACGCGAGTACGACCCCGAGCGCTAGCGCAGATGACCTGCGTACCATGCGATCCATCTCTTGTATATCTCCTCGCCGCGGACAGGGTCGCGCGGGAAATGTGCGTGTGCCGGAAAGATGACGTATTGAACTTCGACGCCTTCGTCGTGAAGCGCGTGATAGAACGCGTACACTTCGGGCGTCGGAACGCGATAGTCGCCGGTGTCGGACATGAGCAGCGTCGGCGTCCGGACGTTTGCGACGGCGCTGATCGACGACTCCGCCGCATAGAGCTTTCGCCCAGCGTCGGTCCATGGGCCCGTTTCACCGGCGATCGCGCGCTCGTAGTAGAGGGC
>DASQJC010000056.1:0-3848 GCA_035631255.1 Candidatus Eremiobacteraceae bacterium
CATCCTCATCGCGGACAACATCACCGTCGGCGTGCAAGCACCTGTGAAGCGAGGCGATGACGTCATCGTCAAGGGCGTGCTCGAGGTCGATCCGAGCGGCCCCGTCATCCATTGGACGCATCACGACCCGGAAAACCGCCATCAGGCAGGCTTCGTCATGCTCGGCGGCCGGATCTATGAGTGAGCGCGTGAGCGAAGTGACGCTCGCGTCGGCGTCGCCGCGCCGGCTGCAGCTCCTCGAAAGCCTCGGCTTGCGCGTCGTCGTCGTGCGCAGCACGTATGAAGAACGCGACGATCTCGCGTCGGACGGTCTGGCAGACCTCGCACTGCGTCACGCGCTCGGAAAAGCCGCGGGCGCCGATTCGAAAGGTCCGCCGTTGCTTGTCGCGGCGGATACGGTCGTCGACGTCGACGGCAACGGTTTGGCGAAACCGCGCGACGACGACGATGCGAAGCGCATGCTCCGCACGCTTTCGGGCCGATGGCACGTCGTCCACACCGGCTTCACCGTCGTCGACAGGTCAAATGCGAAGAGCGTCTCGGGCGTCGAATCGTCGCGCGTGAAGTTCGCGGCGCTCGACGACGCGACGATCGATCGTTACGTCGCGACCGGCGAACCGCACGACAAAGCCGGCGCCTACGGCATTCAGGGCAAAGGTTCGCTGCTCGTCGAGCGGATCGACGGCGACTTCTACACAGTCATGGGTTTGCCGCTCGCACGCGTCAACGCCGCAGCGCGCGAGCTCGGCCGCGAGATAGCCTGACCCGATGGCATCTCTGTACGAACGCCTCTACGCGATGGTCGCGCCCGAGATCGGCATCGACCTCGGCACCGCGAACACGCCCGTCTTCGTCCGCGGCCACGGGGTGCGCTTCGTCGAGCCGACCGTCGTCGCCGTGAACTCCGACACCGGCGAGGTCATCACGGTCGGCGAGGGCGCGAAGCAGATGATGGGCAGGACGCCGCGGAACATCCAGGTGATCAGACCGATGCGCAACGGCGTCGTGTCGAACTTCGTCTACACCGAAGCGCTCGTGCGCCAGCTGATGGAACGCGCGATGCGCGGGCGGCCGCTCTTCCCGCCGCGGGTGATGGTCGGCGTTCCCGGGTCGGCGACCGAGGTCGAGCGCAAAGCCGTTCGCGAGGCGCTCATGGGAGCCGGCGCGGGGCGCGTCTACTTCATCCCGCAAGCCGTCGCGGCTGCTGTCGGCGCAGGCCTGCCGATCCTCGAGCCGGGCGCGAGCGTCATCGTCGACATCGGCGGCGGCACGACGGAGATCGCTGTGCTATCGCTCGGCGGGCTCGTCACCGGACGATCGCTCAAACTCGGCGGCGATCGCATCGACGAAGCGATCGTCGCATATCTGCGGTCGAATCGCGGCTTTCTCATCGGTGAACGGACGGCGGAAGCGCTCAAGATATCGCACGGATACTATGGCAGACCGCTCGGTCGCGCGCCTGCAAAGGTGCCCGGACAAGACCTGCGCGGACTGCGGCCGGGAACGGTTCAAGTTCGCGAGGAAGACATCGGCGCCGCGATCGCAGAGCCTGTCGGTCAGATCGTCGACGCGGTGCGCGCTGTCATCGAGCAGACGCCCCCGGAATTGGTGCGCGATATCGGGGAGCGTGGGCTCGTGCTCGCCGGAGGCGGCGCGGCGATCGCCGGACTGGCCGCGACGCTGAGCGTCGTCTTGTCGATCCCGGCGCGCATCGCCGAGTCGCCGCTCCTTTGCGTGGCGATGGGCGCGGGCGCGATCCTCGGCGATCAGCGCCTGTTCGATGCGCTCTATCCGGCGCCCGAGTCGATGATCGGTAGGTGGTGGCGATTCCTTCGTTCTGGGATGAGAGAAAGCTCTTCGTATTCGTCACGCTGATCATCCTCGCAGCGGTCGCGACGCTGCTCGAGGTCGACGCCGCTCGCAACGGGCGGCAATCTCTCGCCGATGAGATAACGAGTTCGATCTTTGCGCCGGTCGAAGGTGCTCTCAGCGGAGCAGCGACCGCGATAGGCGGCGAAGCCTCGGCGTTTGCGAACGCCGGCAAGGTCGCGTCCGACAACGCGCAGCTGCGCGACAAAGTGCATCAGCTTTCCGCGGACGACGATGCGCTTCACGCGGCTGCGGTCGAGAACGCCGACTTGCGCAAGTTGCTCAAATTGCGCGCCGCATACGGCGCGAACGCGGTCGCCGCGGATGTCGTCGGCTATTCACCGGAAGCTGCACGCAAAGAGATCACGATCGATCGCGGCTGGCGCGACGGCGTCAAACGCGACTGCGTCGTCGTCGGCGGCGCCGGTCTCGTCGGTCACATCATCGACGCCGGACCGCATGAAGCGCACGTCCTGCTCATCATCGATCCGACGAGTTCCGTGCCCGCGTATCTCCAGCGCTCGCGATCGTGGGGGATCGTCGTCGGCACGTCGCTCCACGTCAAGATGAAGTACATCGGCCAGGATAAGAAGGTCATCGCCGGCGACATGGTCGTCACGGGCCAAGGCCAAGTGTATCCGGGCGGCATCTCGATCGGCCGCGTCCGTGAAGTCGACCGCAAGGACAGCGCGCTCTACCAGAGCGCCGTGCTCGACTCCGAGATCGATTTCGCGTCGCTGACGCACGTGCTCGTGCTTCCGCTGCAGTGAGCGCCGCGTGAGCGTCCACGATCACGCGTCGTCGTCGTTGCGGCTGCGAGGCGGGCCGGCGCGAGCGCGACGTGCACCGCTCGACGCGGAAGTGTCGGTCGCTCCGCGCTTTTCAGTTTTGCTCGGGCTCGGACTCATCGCGCTCTTGCTGCAATCGACGCTGCTTCATGGCGTGACGCTGCGCGGTGCGCACGTCAGTCTCGTCACGGTGCTCGTCGTGTGGACGGGTTTGCGGTGCGGCGTCGTCACCGGCGGATGGCTCGGACTCATCCTCGGTTTTCTCGAAGACGCGCTCGGCGGCGGCGGCGCGAACACGATCGCCGCGACGCTCGTCGGTTTCGGGTCCGGCATGCTCGCCAATCGCTTCTTCTCCGATTCGCTGCCGGTATTCTTGAGCGCGATCACCGTCGCGACGGCGATGCGTTATGTCGCGACCTACATCTTCTTCGAGTTCATCGAGGGCGAGCGCGGCCTTTTCATTACGCTCTCGCATGAGTTCGTCTGGGCGGCGATCCTCAACGCGGTCGTCGGCGCGATCGTCCTGCTCGGGCTGCGCTGGTATTCGAACCGGGGTACGCCGCTTCGATGAAGCGTCGAATCGCAGCGCTCGCGCTCGCAGTCGTGGCGATCTTCGTCGTGCTGGTATGGCGGCTCGCGGACACTCAGCTGCACAACGGCGCTTATTACGAGTACCTCGCGAATCTCAACCAGCTGCGGACGATCCCCGTCGCTGCGCCGCGAGGCTTGCTCTACGATCGCAACGGCATCGTCATCGCGCGCAACCGGCCATCGTTCGTCGTCGAAGTCGTGCCGATGCAGCTGCACGATCCGAATTCGGAGATGCGAGAACTGGCGGGGATCCTCATGATCCCCGAAGCGCAGCTCTGGCAGCGGCTGCTTCACCAGAACGGCGTGACGTACAAGAACTTTGACGCGCTCGCGGCCGCAGTACCGATGGGTCCCGTGACGATCGCCGAAGATCTTAGCACGGCGATCGTCGGCCGATTCTCAGAGCGCGCGGACGAGCTGCCCGGCATGTCGGTCGAGCTCGTGCCGGTGAGGCAATATCCGCATGGCACACTTGCAAGCCACGCGATGGGTTATGTCGGGCAGATCTCGCAGTCGCAGTACCAGCAGCTCAAGAGCAAAGGCTACACGCCGAACGACACGATCGGCGAAGACGGCCTCGAGATGACGTACGACTCGCTG
>DASQJC010000057.1:0-2440 GCA_035631255.1 Candidatus Eremiobacteraceae bacterium
GTCGTAGTGCGTGTCGTCGACGTGCGATCGGCGCACGTACGGACCCATCGCGAACGCGGGCATGCGGTGTGAGTCGACGTGATCACCGGTGCCTTGCGGATCGTCCATCGTGACGAACACGACGGTGCTGCGCCATTCCGGTCGCTTCGACAGTCCGGCGATGATGTCGCCGAGCGCCTCATCGTTGTTCGCGACGTACGAAGCGGGCGTGTAGAAACCGGCCTTCGTCCCCGCCGTGTGATCGGTGGGCAACGTCACGTACGAGTACGCCGCAAGACCATGCGCGGCGACGTCCTCTAGGAAGAGCTTTGCCCGTTGCGTATCGAGGATCGAGAAGTCGATGTGCGCGCCGGGGAAGTCGGTGTCGGCATGCGCGCGCAGACCGGTTGCGATGTGACCGTCGGGCCGCATCGTCTCCTCTTCGCCGTACACGCGATAGGAAACGCCCTTGCGCTGCAGCTCGTCGATGAGCTCGCCGCGCGGGCCGAAGATGGCGGATACGTTCACGCGCGGTCCGTCGGGCAACTGATCGAGGTCGCGGAACCAGTCGAAGTCCATCGTCTTCAGCGATACGGTGTCCTCGCCGGCTTCGGCATACGGCCAGATCGAGTACGCGACGCGCTTATCCGCGGTCGTGCCGGGATCGTCCGGTGTGTGCGCGTTGCGCTGCATGTAGTCGTTCGCGAAACCTTGCGTCGTCCACGAGTGACCGTAGATGCTCGCCTGTCCATCGCCCATGAAACGGTCGAACATGACGTAGCGCTCGGCGAGCGCGTGGGCATTCGGCGTGTACTTGCGTCCGTAGACGAGTAACGACGGATCGACGTCGGCTTGCGGCTCGTCGCCGAAGATCTCGTCGAAGTGCTTGTTCTCTTCGACGATGAAGACGACGTGTTTGATCGGCGGCAACGGTGCGCTCGACGCGATCTTGAAGTGGTTGTCGGCGACGACGGTATTCGTCCAGTGCGCGAACATGTTCGGCTCGACGACGATGTGTTGGACGGTTCCCGTGTACCAGCCATCCCACTCGCTGCCCGGATCCGGCTGCGGTCCGAAGCCCTGCGCGCTCAAGACCCAGAGCTGTGGTTTCGACCTCGGATCTTTGTCGATCGTCTCACCGGTTTTGAAGATGACCGACATCGGATACCAGCCGGTCGGGATGCGTGAGATCACGTGCCCTGATGCCGTGTCGACGACGGCGACATCGTCGAATCCCGACTCCGAGACGAACAGCTGGCGCCCGTCATCCGAGAGCGCCATACCGGACGGCGTCTGACCCGCATATGGATCGGCGCCCAGCGTGAGATCGAACGATCGCACCGAACGCGACGCGATGTTGACGACGCTTACCGTATGTCCGTCGGCATTGCCGACGTAGGCCTTGCCGTCACTGATCAAGAGCGCGGTCGGATGCGGACCGGTCGCGACGCGTACCGGCGAGGGCGCGGCGCTCGTGAACAGGTCGACGTGATCGCTGTCGTAGAGCGTCACGACGATCGTGCCGTCGCTCGCGCCGACGGAAAACGGCTGGCCGCTCGTATGCAGCGTCCGCACGACGGCGCCGCTCTTGTCGTCGATGACGTCGACCTCTTTGAGCGCCGTCCGTGCGACGATCACTTGATGCGTCGCCGGCAGCTCTGCGATGCCGTTGACGAGGCCGCCGACATGTAGATCGCTCCGTGGCGTGAACGCCGGCGAGTCCTGCGACAGCTCACTCGAGTACCCGAAGCGGCTGACGAGGCCCGTGTAGCCGCGCGTGACGTAGAGTCCATCGCTGGTCCACGTCAACCCGCTTGCGAACGGCGTCGCTAGGCGATCGACGAGATGCGCGTCTTCCCCGGTCTCGACGACGTCGACTGCGCCGCCGTCTTGCGAGAGCACGGCGATCCACTTCCCGTCGGGCGACATCGACATCGACGATGCGAAGCCTTCGACCGGAATCGTGAAGCCGGCCGGCGTCACGATCCTGCCGTCGGGCAGCATGCCGAGAGCCATCGCTGATCGCGGCGCAACCGCGCACGCCAAGAGAGCCGCGGTCGCGCAACTGACGATCGCGCGGGCGGCGTCAAACCGATTCGACATCAACGCTCCTTGTAGGCTTGGACGTAATCGCCGCTCGGACCCCACCACACGGTCCACATCCAGTGCGTCTTGGGATCGACGGTGACGGTGTGGACCTCTTTATGGCCGGTGTCGATGGAGCTGATGAGATGCGGGGCGGCATCTCGCTCGAGCTGCATCGTCCAGAGCTTGCCGTCACCGGCGCAGGCGAGGATGTGTATGCTCGCATCGAGCGTGCACTGGTCGACGCCCGTGGGCATCGTCGATTGGCCGATCTTCTTGCCTTCGGGCGTGTAAGCGGATATGACGCCGTTCTTACCGCCGGTGATCACCTCTTGATAATCCGCGTCGAACTGCAGCGGATGCGGCTTTGTCAATT
>DASQJC010000058.1:0-3738 GCA_035631255.1 Candidatus Eremiobacteraceae bacterium
GTGGGCGAGGCTGTCAGCGTCGGCGGTATCTGTGGCGTGTAGGTACTATTGACTGGGGCCGAGGCGTGGCCCCAGCCCATGACCGCGTATGCAAGCAGAATCAATAGGCGCACGATCTACGCTCCCACGAAACTCTACGAAAAATCAGCATACGCTCGCTTCGCGTCATTTGTCAACGCGCGCCGAACGAGCGTTCGACAAGACTCGAGATAACGACGGTGACTTCACCACTGCATTTGCGCGGTCGGCTTGATATACTTCGTCCACATCGACGGGCGGCTGATACCTAAAGCCTCGCCGCCTTTGATGTCGTTGGGCGGCCCATCCCTGTATCGGCGACCTGAGGACGGAGATCGAAAAGTGCCACAGGCTGTTCGCTCCTCAGTTGGTCTCACCAACGATATCGCCGCACAACTTTCAAAAGAAGCGGCCGCGCAAGCGCTTCCTGTCAGCGCGCCCCAATCGCTTGTCGATAGCGCGGCGCGTAAGCAGCGGACTGCGATTTTCGCGATTCACGGGATCAGCCCGACGCAGCGTTATGCGTTTCAAGATCAAGTGGCGGCAGGTCTGCAGAGCTGCCTCAACGCGATCGAACAGGCGAAGCAACCGCCATCGACGACGACGTGGGGATCTGTCGTCTACTGGCCTCAGGTCGCCCAAGGCGACAACAGTCAGACACTGAGACCTTCGGCGTTGCGGATATTTCAATCCGGCGATGACCCAAGCGACCCGCAACGCCAGTCCTTCGATGTTTACGAAGGCTACTGGAGCCCCCTGAGCAAGGGCAAGACGAATATCGCTTCGGCGCTTAAATGGCTGTTGAGCTCCATATTCCTCCCGGCCAGTTCGACGGCGAGCATTCCATGCACGAGCCAGAAGCTGTGGTCGGATCTCACTTACGTCGGTGCTCTGATCGCCAAGGGCATCGCCGCGCTGCTCCTTGCTTTCGTCGTCGGCTTCTTCGCCTGGGCGTCCTATTTGGCGTTGCTCGGCTCACCAACCGGCGTGCCGACGTTCGTGTCCGCGATCACGAGCCCGATGGCCGCGATCAAAGCGCTGGGCGTCGGCGGCATTGCGGAGCTTGCGATCGACGTCTTTGCGGCGTTTCTCTTGGCCCAGATCGTCGTCATGCATCGCACCGCCGGCGAGCGGGCGGAACGCACTCGCGAGCTAGCAGCCGATGCGATGCCGACCGGAAGTCAATTCGCGCAAGAGACGATTAGCGCCGAGAATTTCCACCGCGTCGCCATCGTCGCGTTGTGGGTGACGTTTGTCGTCCTCGCGCTCATCGCGGTCGCGATCGCCGTCTGGCCGCTTAGGGTCGGGCTGAATCACGTCGGTGAACTCCTGTTCTCCGGTGTGCTCATCACAGCTACGGTCGGCTTCTTCCAGATCGCGCGCGCCGCGGCGGACTTCGCCGTCGAGAACGTCTTGGGCGACATCCAGATCTACACGACTCACGACACCAATTCGGGTTATTACATGATACGCCGGTCGATCATGCAGTCCGTGGCGGACGCGCTCGTCGGCGTCTTGCGCGCGGTCGGCGATCGCTCGGCCGCGGAGCCGGCTCCCTATTACGATGCGGTACACGTTTTTGGGCACAGTCTGGGTTCGACCGTAGGTATGGACGTGCTTATCGCGCTCCGCCAACTCGTGGAACAAGGCGCGGTCACACGGGAGCAGTGGAGCCGGGTACGATCGTTCGTCACGTTTGGCACCTCGCTCGAGAAGACGCGCTTCTTCTTCGACGTTAGGCAGCCGACGATCAATGCCGCGCAGGATCAATGGGAAAACGACGTCTACGGCCGCTTCTTCACAGACAATATCAAGGCGTTGGCACAACCCGACAATACGGGCGGTATCTATTGGACCAACCTTTGGTATTTTCGCGACATCGTCGCCAACGAGATCGTTTCGTACGCTTCGGACGTCGGTGTCGGTAGCTCGTTCACGTGGGCGCAAAACGCTCCGGCCCGTTCGATCTGCGACAACCACCTCTTGAACAATACGAAGCCAAGAACCGCCTGGATACACAGCGACTATCTAGGTGATCCGGCGTTCTGGGGTTTTACAAGCCGCGTGCTCCTCGGACCCTGATGGCGATGAGATATCCGCTCGAAAGAAGGTCGAATATGCGGCACATATCACTACCGCTCGTCAGAGCCGGCGTTCTGCTCGTGACGTGTGGCTTCTTGACGGCGTGTGCTCATCAAGCGCTCGACCTCGATGCGGTCAATGCCTTCGCGACCACGACGGCCGAAGCCGAGCAATCATTCTCGGATATCGCCGCAGACTTCTACGCGTCGTGCGTTCGGTCGCACCAGATGAGCTTCAAGTCGGCGCCGGTTGTCGATCCTGACTGCACGCAGTCGAAGGCTGATTCGAAGAGTTGGGCGGACGCGAACGAGATCGTGATCTCTTACGTCAAAGCGCTGGGAGATCTCGCGGGCGGCTCGTCGACGACCTCGGATTACGGCATCCCGGCGCTATCGACGCAATTGACGACGAGCGGTGTGCTGAACACCACGCAGACACAAGCGGTCCAGACGTTCGCGACGGACGCAGTCAACGTCATCTTGGCCGCCGAGCGCCGAGAAGCGCTCGCCGGCAAGATGCAACAGGCGAACGCAAGCCTCAAGTCCGTGCTCGACACGCTGAAGACGATCGCATCGACCTACTACGTCAAAAACCAGCTCGGCTTCGAACACGACCAGCTCGTGGATTTCTTCGGTTACAATCTCGTGGCGCCCAAGAAGTTGGGACTCGAGCAGATCCAATTGTTCGAATACAAAGCCGACTACGCTCAGCTCCAAGTCGCTCTGAGCAACAAGGTGGACGCGTCAGCCGCCTACGTCAGCGCCTTGGGCACTATCGGCGACACGCACGATCAGTTGCTGCAATCCGTCCAATCGCAAAACCTCGGAGCTGCGGTCGCCGCGCAAGCGGCCGCGATCAACCAGCTCGTGCCGGACCTCATCACGTTGCAAAGGGCTTTCCAGCCGGTGACGTTTCAGCCTGTGCCTTTTCCCCCGGTAAGAACGGTAGTACCCGGAGGCGCCAATGCCTACAACGGTTGACCTCGACGCCTGCATAGCGCAACTCAAGGCCTTTGCGAATTTCTTGACCGCGACGGTCCTGAGTCTCCAGCAAGCCGGCCGCGATCAGGATGCGCTCAACGTCGCGCAGGCGCAGAGCAATGTCCGCTTCGCCGGCATCGAGCTGAACTCGATGGCTGTCGCCGCGATTTTCGCGAGCAACGCGCAGGCGCTTGCCAAATTACAGTCGGTCACGAACGATCTCGATAATTTAGCTGCGAAGATCGCCGCGGATGAGACGAGGGTCGATAGGATCACGCAAGTCGCCACCGCGGTCCTCGCACTTGGAACGGCTTGTACATCGCTCGACATCGGCGGCGTGTTATCGTCGTTGAGCGCATTGAGCGCGGCGATAAATTCATAGTCCGCCGGTCTTACACGTGCGGAGGATGCTATGGGCTTCATGACCCTTCACGCAACTGCGTTAGGCTCCGCCACTGCTGCCGAATCTCCCGCTGAGACGCCGGTCTCGCGTTCGTACGCGATGCCCGCCGCCGTCGCACACTCGACGACCGTGAGCACCGTGAACCCCAACATGATGTATCTCCGCAACCCGTTCATCGGAGACTGGTTCATCGGGCAGCCGCGGCCTCGGAGCAGTTTCTCACTGCCGACGCTGATCTCGATTGACCCCGCGCCG
>DASQJC010000059.1:0-9079 GCA_035631255.1 Candidatus Eremiobacteraceae bacterium
CCGATATAGCGTCCCAAAGGTCAAAGGCATCATCCAAGCCATCCCCGCAAACAGCGCGCTCGCGCCGGTCTGATCATTCAAACATTCATCGCGCGTTGCAACTTAGAACTACTATTGACACCTGAAGGAGATTCCAGCGAATGGCGCTCACGATCGGCAGCGATGCCCCCGACTTTGAAGCCCAAACGACAGAAGGCAAGATCCGCTTCCACGATTGGCTCGGGGGCAAGTGGGCTGTGCTCTTCTCGCACCCGAAAGATTTCACGCCCATCTGCACGACCGAACTCGGTTACATGGCGAAGATCAAGCCCGAGTTCGACAAACGCGACACGAAGATCATCGGCCTGAGCGTCGATCCCGTCGAGGACCACGCGAAGTGGGCTGCCGACATCAAAGAGACGCAAGGCTTTGCGCCCAACTATCCGATGATCGGCGACACCGATCTCTCGATCGCGAAAGCCTGGGGCATGCTGCCGGCCGCAACACCAGGCACATCGCAGGGCCGCACACCGGCGGACAACCAGACCGTGCGCAACGTCTTCATCGTCGGACCGGACAAGAAGATCAAGCTCATTCTCGTCTACCCGATGACGACCGGCCGCAACTTCGACGAAGTGCTGCGGGTTCTCGACTCCCTCCAGTTGACCGCGAAATACAAAGTTTCGACGCCGGTGAATTGGAAGAATGGCGAAAACGTCATCATCGCCGGTTCGGTGTCGAACGATGACGCGAAGACGCTGTTCCCGCAAGGATGGGAATCGCCGAAGCCCTACATCCGAATCGTCGAGCAACCGGGGAAGTAAACGCCGAGCTTCGCTCGGCATACCACATTACCTCAGGGTAAGACCGCGGCGGTCGAGATAAATCTCGACCGCTCCTCATATCGCATTCGCGAACAGCGATAAGTGCTGTCCGGGCTTCAGCATTCCTTCAGACTCCACTACTATGTTTAAGTGAAGACTGCCGATCGTAGAACTGCGATCGCATACGACATCTGGTCGGGGGCGTCATGAAGCGAGCAAGCATCGTACACATTGCGATTTTGCTAGTCCTCATACTGTCGTCGAGGCCTGCCCCCGCCGGTCCGATCTTCCACGACAGTCGCAGTATTAAGGAAGCGGGCGGTTCGTGGGCGTTCACGGGGTCGCTCAATACGGCGCGCATCTCCGCCATGGCCGTGATTCTGCCAAGCGGCAAAGTTCTTGTCGCTGGCGGGTTCAACAATCCGAATAGCTTCAGCTCGGCCGAGCTTTGGGACCCGTCGACCGGGAATTGGACGCTGACGGGCTCGATGCACGCAGCCCGCTCCAACGCGACGCTCACGTTGCTCCAAAACGGCAAGGCACTTGTCGCGGGCGGGCTGACCAATACGGGCGCGACCGCAGCGAGCGAGCTGTACGATCCTTCAACGGGCACGTGGCATACGACCGGGTCGATGCACGACGCGCGTTACCAGCACACTGCGACGCTCTTGCAAGATGGTCACGTGCTCGTCACCGGCGGCGATGGCACGAATAACGGTCAGTCGTTGCAGACCGCAGAGCTTTACAACCCTTCGACGGGCCGATGGACGAGCGCGGCGATGATGCACACGGCACGTGAGTCGCATACCGCTTCGCTCCTTGCGAACGGTGACGTACTCGTGACCGGCGGCGACGCACAGTTTCTGACCGGCACGCAAGGAAGCACCGAGCTCTACAACCCCGCGACGAATCGATGGACGCTCGAAGGCAACATGACGAGCTCGCGATTCTTCCACGTCCAAACGACGCTCGCAGACGGCAGCGCTATCGTCGCTGGAGGCGCGTACGGCGTCCCCTTCGCCTACAATCCGTTTCCCTCGACGGATCGCTTTGATCCTACGACCGGCATCTGGTCACCGATCGGCGACATGCAAGTCGTACAGAACGCTTTGCCCAAAGAGAGCGGCAGGACGTTCTTCACCGCCACGCCGCTCGGGAACGGCATGATCCTTGCCGCCGGCGGCTCCGGGATCGGGACCACACTCGATCAATTCGTCGTCTTCTCGAGCGCGGAGCTTTTCGATCCGTCAACCGGCGCATGGACGCTCACCTCGGACTTGAACGTCGGGCGCACGGAACATACCGCAGTTGAGCTGTCCGACGGCCGCGCGATGGTTATCAGCGGAGCGACGTTGAACTCAGCGACCGCAACCGTCGAGATATTCACACCGTCCGCCGATACGTCGCAGCGCCCACGCCGTTTCGTGGGCGTGCCCGCGATGCGGCGCGCGTCGACGAGCTCGTTCAGGATGATGCCTTCCTTCGGCACGAACTCCGTCGGGATGAGCGCCGCTCGGCGCGATTCGTTCGTCGGCCGCGGTCGATGGAAGGTGACCGGCTCGATGAACTTCGCTCGCGAGGGCGAGCCCGCTGTGCTGCTTCAAGACGGCAGAGTGCTCGTCGAGGGGTGCACGAGTCCGTTCACGACCGGCGGCAACTCTGCCGAGATCTTCGATCCTGTGACCAATAAGTGGACCATCACCGGATCGATGAACTTTCCGCGCTGTCGTCAGGCCGCGCAGCTGCTTCCCGATGGACGCGTGCTTGTCGTCGGCGGTGACGGCGGGCAAGCAGATAACGACTTGCCGAGCGCCGAGATCTTTGACCCGTCGACCGGCGTCTGGACGATGGCCGGCATCATGAACAGCGCGCGTACGCTGTCGGCGATGCTCCCGCTGCCGGGCGGCAAGTTCTTGATCCCCGGCGGTGGCGCGCAGGGCACGATCCCGCGCGACAGCGCCGACATCTACGATCCATCGACAGGCACGTTCACCTCGACGCCAAGCATGAACATGTCACGATATGCTTTTGCATCGACCGTACTCGCGGACGGCCGCGTTCTCGTAGAAGCCGGCACGTCGCAAGACTCACTGCAGACGAACACGTGCGAGATCTACGATCCGAAGACGAATATGTGGACAATGACCGGCACGATCCCGAACCCCGCGCAAGTGATCGTCTTACTCTTGAACGGTGACGTTCTCGCGACGAACCAGCTCAACGGTCCCACCTCATCGCTTTTCAACCCGAAGACCGGACAATGGACGGCCACGAAAGGCAATATGTCCGTCGTACGAAACGAGGCGACGTCGACGTTGCTCGAGGATGGGCGAGTACTCGTCGCCGGCGGTCAAAACGTCAACAACAACGCGCTCGTGCTCCAGTCCGAGCTCTACAATCCACGGACGCAGAACTGGGTCATCGGTCCGACGATGCACATCGGACGATGGGCACAAACAGCAGTGCGACTCGCGGACGGGCGCGTGCTTCTGGTGGGCGGTCTCAACGCGAACTTCATGCCGATCGCAAGTGCGGAGATCTACACGCCGTAAGAAAAAAGCCGAGCTTCGCTCGGCCTACTACATTATCTAGACTTTGAGTTCGACTTTTTCGAGCGCCTTGGCGGTCGGTACGACGTGATGGTCGAGCCGCAGCTCTTCCGGGCTGTAGCCGAACGCGAGTCCTAACAACTGAGGCAGGTGGAAGATCGGCACGTCGATCGGCTGTCTCATGACGCGCGCCGCATCGGGTTGTTGCGCGTCGAGGTTCAGGTGGCAGAGCGGGCACGGTGTCACGAGCAGATCGGCGCCCTTGCTCTTCGCCTCCATGATGTGATTGCCGCCCATCGTGAGCGCCGCGTCGCGGTTCATCGTCACCATCGGGAAGCCGCAGCACTTCGACTTGCCGTGATACTCCACCGGCTCGCCGCCGATGATCGAGATGATCTGCTCGAGATAATTCTTGCGTTCGGGTTTCTCGCGCAATCCGAGATATTCTTCGGGCCGCAGGATGTAGCAGCCGTAGAACGGCGCTATCTTCAAACCTGTCAACTTGCGCTTGACGAGCGAGCGGATCTTGTCGAGTCCGATGTCTTCGACGAGGATCCACAAGAGGTGCTTGACCTTCGTCGTGCCCTTGTAAGTAAAGCCTTGTTCGGAAAGCACGGCATTTGCGCGCTCCATGCGTTCCGGCTTGTGCGTCAGCTGATAGTTGTGGTTGCTGAGCACGCCCTGGCACGTGCTGCAGATCGTCATGAGATCGGCGCCGAGCTTTTCCGCCATCGCGAGCGTCAACCCGTTGAGCGAATCGGCGAGCGCCGGATTCTGTTCGCTGAGAACGCCGGCGCCGGTGCACGGCGCTTCGGTGAGCTCGTGCAGCTCGATGCCGAGCGCCTCGGCGACCTTGTGCGTCGAGACGTAGAGCTCCGGGCACGCGCCTTTCGAAACGCAGCCGGGGAAGAACGCGACCTTCATCGTCTTGCTATCCTCATGTCAGCGGACCGCCCACTTTCTTGAAGATCGCCTTGACGCGAGTGACGCCCGGGATCTTGTGGTGGATGATCGGGGGCAATTTGCCGGCGCGCAGCAGATTGAAAGCGCTCGGCAACGATTGGAGCTGGGCTTTGATGTTGAACAGTCCGAGCGACTTCGGCATGAGCGTCAGCTCGTTCAAGCGGCCGCTGCCGCGCACGGACTCGGCGAACGCCAATGCATGCCGCGTGCCGGCGTTGTTCGTGTAGCCGGCGGCGACCGACATCTGGCGGATCTTCAATATCTGCTCGAGCGGTGCGACGCCCTTCGGGCAGACGTGGACGCACTCGTAGCAATGCGTGCAGTCCCAGACGCCGTTGGGATCGCTGTACTCTTTGAGCCGCTCTTGCTGCATCGAATCGCGCGGATCGTTCGCATAGCGATACGCGCGCGCGAGCGCGTGCGGACCGAGGAATTTGTCGTTGACCGCGTACGATTCGCAATCCATGAGGCATGCACCGCACGAGATGCAGCTCACCTCTTGGACGAGTTCGTCCATCGCCTCGTTGGGAACCCGATACTCCTCGTCCGGCGAGACGGGCTTGCCTTCGAGCCACGGCTTGACCGACCGCATTTTTTGCATGAACGGTCCCATGTCCCAAACGAGATCGCGGACCGGCATCATCGACGGCGGCGACTCGACGCGGACCGTGCCGTTCTCGAGTACGTCCTTCATCTTCGTCGTGCACGCGAGCTTAGCGTGACCGTTGATCCACATCGCGCACGATCCGCAGATCGCGCAGCGGCACGAGCACCGTACGACGAGCGACTCGTCAACGTATTCGCGGATGTGGATGAGACCGTCGAGCACCATCGCCTCGTCGTGGAGATCGATCTCGAACGTCTGATACGTCTTGCGCGGCTTGTCCGAATAGGGCGGCGGATACGGCGCGCCGAGCTCGCCGTCGAGCTTTCTGTCGGGCGCGTATCTTCCGACGACCATCTTCACATGCATGTGCGGATCCGTCCCCTTAGTACGTGCGTTCCATCGGCTGCCACTTCGTGATCGTCACGGGCTGGTACGAGATCTTCGGCGTGCCGTCCGCCGAGCGCGTGACGAGCACGTGCTTCAGCCAGTTCGCGTCGTCACGTTTCGGATAGTCGGTGCGCGACTGCGCGCCGCGGCTCTCCTTGCGCTCGATCGCCGACACGATCGTCGCTTCGGCGCAGTCGATCATGTAGTCGAGCTCGAGAGCGAAGAGCAGCGCCTGGTTGTAGATGCGACCCTTGTCTTGGACGCTCACCGATTGCGCGCGCGTCCGGATTGCCCGGACCTTCGCGAGCGCATCCTGCAAGCCGGCCTCGTCGCGATAGACGCCGACTTTGTCATCCATGAGCGTGCCGAGCTCGAGCCGCAGGCGCGCGTGCGTCTCGCCTTTGTACGGCCGGTCGAGCAATGCTTGGATGCGTTGCGTCTCGGACTTGAGGAATTCTTCGCCGGTCGCGAGCGGTTTTACGTTCTTGACGTAGTCGGCCATGTGCGCGCCGGAGCGCCGTCCGAAGACGAGCGTATCGAGCAGCGAGTTCGCGCCAAGCCGATTGCCGCCGTGCACGCTGACGCAGGCGCATTCGCCGGCCGCGTACAGCCCGGGCAGCGGTGTCGCACCGTCGGAGTCGGTCTTCACACCGCCCATGATGTAGTGCATGCCGGGGCGGATCGGGATCGGCACCTCGACCATGTCGAGGCCGAGGAAGTTGAGCGCGATCTCGTGGATCTGCGGCAGTTTCTTGTGGATGAGCTCGGCGCCGAGATGACGCAGGTCGAGATAGACGCATCCATCCACGCCGCGGCCTTCGGCGAGCTCGATCGTCTCCGAGCGCGACACGACGTCGCGCGACGCGAGCTCCATCATCTTCGGCGCATAGCGCTGCATGAAGCGCTCGCCGTCTTTGTTCGTCAGGTACGCGCCTTCGCCGCGCGCGCCTTCAGTCATGAGGAAGCCGGTGCCCTTGAGCGTCGTCGGATGGTACTGGACCATCTCCATGTCCATGAGCGGCGCGCCGGCGCGATACGCGAGCGCATGACCGTCGCCCGTGCAGATGAGCGCGTTCGTGCTCGGCTCATAGACGCGCCCCATGCCGCCGGCCGCGAGGATGACCGCTTTTGCCCTCAATAGATGAAGCTCGCCGCGCAGCATGTCGATGGCGACCGCGCCGCGGCACGTGCCGTCAGGGACGTAGAGCGCCGTCGCGAACCACTCGTCGTGGGTCTTGACGTCCTCTTTGAGGATCGTGTCGTAGAGCGCGTTGAGAAGCGCCTGTCCGGTGATGTCGGCGACGAAATATGTGCGCGCTTTGCTCGCGCCGCCGAACGCGCGGGTGCCGAGCTTGCCGTCGGGCCCGCGGAAGAAGACGACGCCCATGTGCTCCATCTCGATGAGGTCGCGGGGCGCCTCACGGCACATGATCTCGACCGCATCTTGATCGGCGAGATAGTCGCTGCCCTTGATCGTGTCGAACGCGTGGATCTCCCACGAATCGCCGGGGTCGAGCGCGGCGTTGATGCCGCCTTCGGCCGCGCCGCTGTGACTGCGGAGCGGATGCACCTTCGAGATGACGCCGACGCTCGCGCCGCGCCGCTTCGCTTCGAGCGCAGAGCGCATGCCGGCGAGCCCGGCGCCGAGCACCAACACGTCGTAGTCGATAATCATCTTGTCTACGGCCCTCGCCTTCGCGCGACCGCCACCGGTCGTGCGGCGCCCGTCATGTTCGCACGCGCCGCGGGTGAATTCCCACCAAAAACGCCGTACTGACGAGCCGAATTCTGCGAGAAACGGCACATGGCGGGCTCATCCAGACCTTGAATGGCAGTGCGACGCCCGCCGAGAATGGCGCGTGCCCGCCAAACGAAAGATCGCGAGGAGTTAACCGTGGCCCGAATCCGCCCACTCGACCGCGAAGAGGCGCCGGCCGACTCGCAGGCCGAGTTCGACAAGCAGATCCGCGCGCATGGCCGGATGACGAACATGAAGCGCACGCTCGCGCATTCGTGGCCGGCGCTTCGCGCGCTCATGGAATGGTATCCGCTGCGCGACGAGGTCGCAGCATTTCTCGGCGACCGGCTTGCCGATCTCTTCTCGCACGCGATTTCGTCGCAGACCGACTGCCTCATCTGCTCGACGTTCTTCCGCCGCATCTTCATCGAGTCGGGGGAGAACCCGGACTCGTTCGAACTCGATGACTGGTCGAAGACGATCGTCGAATACGGCCGCGCGATGGCGCGCGACGCGCACGACGTCTCCGATGACCTATTCGCGCGGCTCAAAGCGCGCTTGAGCGACGAGCAGATCGTCGTTTTGACTGCGTTCGGTTCGATCATGCTCGCGACGAACGTCTTCAACGACGCGCTGCGCGTCGATCTCGACGACTATCTCAAGCCGTTCGCCAAAGACAAGGGCGCTGCGAAGTGACGGACACGCGAGAATTCGAAGGCCGAACGGCGTTCGTCACCGGAGCGGCGCACGGTCAGGGTCGAGCGGTCGCGCTTGCCTTCGCGCGCGAAGGTGCAAACGTGCTCGCGCTCGACGTCGCGCGCCAGCTCGAGAAGCCCGGTTATCCGATGGGAACGCAAGCCGACCTTGATTCTCTCGTCGCCGAGTGCAAGGCCTTCGGCGTCGATTGCATCTCCGTTGCGGCCGACGTGCGCGACGAGAATGCGGTGATCGGTGCGGTCGAGCGCGCGCTGCGTGAATGGCAACGGATCGACGTCCTGTTCAACAACGCCGGGATCTGCGCGTACGGTCTCGTCCACGAGCTCACCGAGACCGAGTGGGATGCGATGCTCGACATCAATCTCAAAGGTTCGTGGCTCGTCTCGAAGCACGTCGTGCCGTCGATGATGCAGCGGCGAAGCGGCGTCATCATCAACAACTCGTCGATCGCCGGGTTGCGTGGCATGGGTCGCCTTAGCCACTACGCGGCATCGAAGTGGGGACTCACGGGACTCACCAAGTCGATGGCGATCGAGCTCGCGCCGTACGGGATTCGCGTCAACTCGATCCATCCGACGGGCGTCGACACGCCGATGAACGATGGGCTCGCGATGCTCGAGGGACTCACGCCGCGTGAGGTCGCAGAGCGTTCCGCCGGCAATCTGCTCGACGTGCCGTGGATCGAGACGCGCGACGTCGCCGAAGCGGTGCTCTTCCTCGCCTCGGATCGCGCGCGATACATCACCGGTGCGCAGCTCGTCATCGATGCCGGCCTCTTGACACGCTAAGATCGGCTGGATGTGGTATGCTGAGCGAGCTCGGCGATTCTAATGTGGTATGCCGAGCGAAGCTCGGCTTGTAGCGGTCGAGCTTTAGCTCGACCGCCGCGGCCTGCCCAATGCATCTCAGCTCGACTCGTTGAACCGGCGTTCATGGAACTCGACGCTGACCTTTTCGACCAAAACGGTACCTACCTCAACACCGCGACATACGGCCTTCCGCCCAAGCCTGCGCACGACGCGATGATCGCGGCGCTCGCCGACTGGCGTACCGGCCGGACCAGTGAAGATGATTGGGAAGCGGCGACCGAACGCGCGCGGGCGACGTTTGCAAGGCTCGTCGACGTCGATGAGTCGGATGTGACGTGCGGCGCAACGGTATCCGAGCTCATCGGCCTCATCGCCGCATCGCTTCCCGATGGTTCGCGCGTGCTGACAGCGCACAACGACTTCGCTTCGACCCTTTTCCCTTGGACGGTCCACGAAGACCACCGGATCGAAGTCTCGAGCGTGCCGCTCGAAGAGCTCATCGACTC
>DASQJC010000060.1:0-7377 GCA_035631255.1 Candidatus Eremiobacteraceae bacterium
GCCGCCGTCGCCGTCGGAACCGTTGTCGCCGAGATTGGTCGCGCGGATCGCGACTTGCTCGCTGCCGCCGAATCCCGCGACCGCCTGGATCGCGTCGCCCGTCGAACCGAGCGCGACGGCCGCCGGTTGGCTGCTCTCGGAAAGTGCGTACACGCCGACGCCGCTCGAGCTCGCGCCGAACACGCCGTCGCAGCAGCTCGAGAAGCCGTCGACGCCGACACCGTTGACGCTCTGGCCCTCGATACCGGTTCCGCCCGAGACGTTCGAATAACCGAAAACGCCCCACGTTCCGCCAGTGCCGGACACGCCGGTGTTTCCGCCGGTGCCCGACACGCCGTTGCCGCTCGTACCCGCGAAGCCGGAAACACCGTTACCGAACGTGTTCACGGTTCCGATGAGACCGCTCGAGAACGGGCTGTTGTGTGTGTTGATGCCTTGGAGCCCCGCACCGAGGCCCTTATTCTTGTAGATCTGGCACGGCGTTCCGCTCGTGCACGTGACGCTCGCGTCTGGGTTCACGCCTTCGGATCCGGCGATCGCGGGCTTCAGCGCAAGTCCAGCGGCGAGAACGCCCGCCGCCGCGACGATCGCCGCAGCGGCGATCGTCGGTTTGGTCGTTGGAAAACGCATGATCTCTTCCTCACTTAGCTCATGCGGCGTACCGGGCGATAAGGTCTCGCCTAAAACGGTCACCGACTCGGAGTAATATAAAAGCTCGCCGTCCGCTGAGCGTCCAACGAGCTTCGGAATTGATATCGTGAGGAAGTTCTAGTCGTCTTGCGCTGCTATAGGGCTACGCTTAATCGGACCTAAACGGATTTCCACCGCAATAAAGATCGAAGTCGATCTCAAGCCCGAGGCGCGCCATGCGCTCCACAACATCCGTATCGAGGTGAAATCCACCGAGCATTCCATTTCCGTCGTGGAACTGCGTCCCAACCTGGACGTAACCGTTCGCAGAACTCACCAGCGCGCGTACGCCGGACGCATCTCGTTCTAGTACATCAAGCAACTTGCGCATTTTGTCTTCGAACTCGTCTGGCTCTGGATTCGGCTCGATGTCGAACCCGCTGAACTTGTAAGTGATCGGCCTTTGTCCGATTGGTTCGCCCTTTTTCCATTGCTTTGTCGGTTCAATAGTCGTCATCTTGCGTAGCCGATCGAGATCGAGCGTATCGGATGTCGCTCTGAAATAAACCCTGTGTCGCGGCTCGGTCTCCACGGAATTCACGCCGGCGTCGTCTTCGCGGACGTAGACCGCTAGGTAGAACTGCTCGTCTTCAACGGGCAGATACACGATCGCCAAGCCGTCGCCACGTTCGCGATCTACCCGCTCTATGATTGGCGCGCCGTTGTGGCGCTTGACATCATGGATCGCCAAATATTGATTGGTGACTGCCAAGACCGGCGAGCGTAGCTCGTTTAGCGCAGCGTCTACGATCGCATTTCTATCCACGCCGCGCCCCCCCCAACTATCGGTGCGAAACAGTTTTGAATTCGATCTCCGGTTTGACGCCGCTGGCAAGTGTCTGATAGACGACGCAGTAGCGTTCGGTCAACTTCTGCAGTGCAGCGATATCTTCAGGCGACGCATCGACGTCGAGATCGAATCGCAAGCGGATGTTCTTGAAACCGACGGGCGCTTCGCGATCGACGCCAAGCGTGCCGCGAAAATCGAGATCACCTTCGGCGTTGACGGATCCACCCCGCAGCTCGATGCCTTTCGCCGTCGCGACCGCGCGCAACGTGACGCCGGCGCACGCGACAAGCGCTTGCAACAGCATATCACCCGAACAGACGAGCATGCCGTCGCCGCCCGTTGCAGGATGGAGTCCGGCTCTCACGAGCGCACGCCCTGTCTCGACGCTGCAGCTGACGCCTTCCTGATCGTCGATGCTACCGCTCGCCTTGAGCGTGATGAGAGCAGCTTCGGGCTCTGCCCGATAGCGCTCTTTGATCGGCGCTTGAATCGCCCGCAGGTGTTCGCTATCCATGCATCCTCCAAACGGGAAATTGACGAGTCTTGACCTACTATCCGCTTGCCAAGTTGCGGCCGCGTGCGCTATAATGCCCGAATCCTTCGCAATGGTTCCCGTCCTCGTACCTTGAGCTCAGATGGAGGAACTATGCCACGTTATCTCGTCGAACGCACTTTCAAAGACGGCCTGTCTATCCCAACCACAGAGCAAGGCGCTAGTGCCTGTCTTTCGGTCGTCGGCAACAACGGCGGTGTCGGCGTCACCTGGGTCCATTCTTACGTGTCGAAGGATCACAAGAAGACGTACTGCATATACGACGGTCCGAACGAAGACTCGATCCGAAAAGCGGCCGAGCGAAACGGGCTTCCAGTGGATAGCATCCTCGAGATCAGCGTCCTGGATCCCTACTTCTACCACTAGACAGAGCGCCGCAGCGCGCCTGAAGGTGCGCTGACGGCCGGAGCTCATACGACATCGAGTCCGGCCGCAATTCTAGCTCTCCGACGAGCATTTCGATCTCGCCGCTCGCTTGAAATGTGATGCCTCTTAGCGCCGAGAAATGGCGCCCAAGAGAGGATCATGATCATGCGCTTTCGCTTGGCTCCCGTTGTCTTCGGTATTGCCTTCGCACTGGCGTTGTCCGCCACTGTCGCAATGGCCGCGACGAGATCGATCGAACCCGGCACGCTGAATGGCGTCCGAGATCTCGGCGTCGCGCCGTCGTCGCTCAACATCCGCGTCGCGATCGTCTTGAACTATCATCACGACGCCGAACTCGAGGCGCTAACCCAAGCGCAAGCCGATCCCGATTCACCTTACTTCCATCACTTCTTGACGTCCGCGCAATTCAACGCATATTTCGCGCCGACGCGCGCTGAGTACGGACGCGTCTTAGCGTCGCTGCAGCGCGGCGGCCTGACAGTGACGCACACGTACCCGAATCGTACGGTCATCGACGCGGTCGCGCCCGCGCCTGTGATGGCACGCTACTTCGGCACCGACATCCACGCGATCCGCACCGCTGATGGACGGACGACGTGGACGAACGTGCGCTCCGGTATGGTTCCGGCGGAGATCGGCGACGTCGTCTATCATGTCGTCGGGCTCGACGCTGCCGGCCGCATGCGGCCGCTCTACGAATTCTCGCGCAACGCGCGTCGCGGTCCGGGCGTGCAGTCGTTCAGCCCGAACTCCGAACCGGTCTTCGGCGCGGACGGCGGCTATGGTCCGCTCGTCTTCCAACGTTCGTACGATTTTCCGGATTTGAACGGCTTTGACGGGAGCGGCCGGGCGTCGGGCGTCGCGACCGATGCGGATTTCCTCGACAGCGATCTGAGCTCGTTCATCTCGTACTTCGGCATCACTCGGACCGGTCCGCCGACGCAGCGCGTTCTCGTCGATGGCGGGCCGCAACCCGGAGACGGCCCCGACTCTGTGGAGACGACGCTCGATGTCGAGCAGATCGTCTCGCTTGCTCCCGGCACCGCGCTCTACGTCTACGAGGTGACGTACGATGAGCCGACCAACGGCAATTTCATCGACATCTACAATCAAGTCGTCACGGACAACAAGATCGACGCGCTCAACACGAGCTACGGATATTGCGAGACCGCTATCCATAAAGGCTATCCGGAGTCGCTCAACGCGGTCGCGAAACAGGGAAACGCGCTCGGCATCACCTTTCATTCAGCCTCGGGCGACGGCGGATCGAACTGGGATGGCTGCAACGGTGTCAGCGTCGGCGCGCCGGTGGACATCCCGCACAACACCGGCGTCGGCGGCACAACGCTCTCGGTGACGTCGCAGGGACAAGAGACGAACGAAGTCGGCTGGGATGGATCGGGCGGCGGCGTGTCCGTGCTCTTCGCGGTGCCGTCGTATCAGAAGAACGTGCCGACGATCATCTCGACCGGTCGCAACATACCCGACGTGTCCTACGACGCCGATCCGGGTAGCGGCGCTTCATTCTATTACGGCGGGTGCTGGTGCGGGCCGATCGGCGGCACGTCGCAGGCATCGCCGATCTTCGGCGCGGCGCTTGCGGAGACGAATCAAGTCGTCGGAGCGCGGGCCGGTGATTTCGACGTGACGCTCTATCGCAAGTGGCTGCGGCACGGATACTCGCACAACTCGACGCTCTACTTCCGCGACATCACCGTCGGCAGCATACCGCCGTACAGCGCCGGTCCCGGCTACGATCAGATGACCGGCATCGGCACGATGATCGTCAACAACTTCGACAAACTGCTGAAATAGATGTGGTACGCCGAGCGAAGCTCGGCTGGGCTCGCCTACTTGTAGCGGTCGAGCTTTAGCTCGACCGCCGCTGGTTATTTAGTAGGCCGACCGAAGGTCGGCGGCGAGAACGGATTTCGCTACGCGTGCGCGTGGCGGCGGAGCAGACCGCCGAACAAGTCCGGCAGGGGGTCTTGCACGACGAAGCTCATGCAAGATCTGTCTTCTTTGTCAGGCCGTCCATTGAATAGCCCACGCATAAGCCGGTCGAACGCCGCGCGCCCAGCGACGTAGCGCGTCTCGACGAAATCATCCTCCGGTATTTGCGCGCCTATCGCGGCAAGGCAGGCGACGCGCGGGAAATTGACGCCGGCGATGAGCGATCCGAGCAAGCTACCCCAGTATCGTGGATTGATCTCGATGATCTTCACTTTGCCGTCGGCCGCGTCGTAGCGCATGTCGATGTGCGCGATGCCCGACCAGCCGAGAGCACCGACGAGCCGCGTCGCGAGTTCGAGCGTCTGCGCGTCGTGCACGAAGTCGACCCCGACGGGCGGACCGAATCGCTGATAGCCCGGCAAGAACTCGCGCTGGATCGTGTGCGCGACGATCCGGCCGTCGACGCAAAGAACGCTGCAGTCGATGTCGTTGCCGTCGACGTACGACTGCACGACATGTTTTTCGGCCCCGGGCCGTGCGGCGAAATGCGCGCGTAGTTCCGCAGGAGTCTTGAACAGCTCGATGCCATGACCGGATCCGCCAAGTGCGGGCTTGATGAGCACGGGGAAGCGCAGCGACGCGAGCTCGTCTTCGAAGCTCGGGTCCGTGCGGAAGAGCACGGTCGGCGGATGCGCTATATCGTGCCGCTCGAGGAAACACGCAAGCTCCCATTTGTCTGCGGCGATGTCGAATTCCGTCGCGTTGGGCACGTGGGCGACGTGCGTCGATTTCGACAACTCTTCGGAGTTCGTCGACAGCAGCCTGATCGTTCGCTGGCCGGCGGCGATGACGATGTCCGCAGCTTCTTCTTTCGCGATGCGGGCCAGAGCGGCGACGCGGCGTTCGTCATCGCGCGCGTGGTCGACGAAGATGTAGCGCTGTGCGTGGCGCGAAAAACGGATCGGAGCCCAAGGAGCGCGTGCGACGACGGTCGTGCGCACACCGGGCACGCACGAGAGACAGCGGAGAACCGGCAAGGCGAACGCGCTCTCGCCATCCGCCAGCAAGACGGAGACCTTGTCGAGCGCCGAGCTGGGTTTCGTCATCGCCCCAAACCCCCAGCACCTCTAGAACGCCTGCTTACGCACGCATGAATCGTGCTTCGCTCAATCATACTGCGTCGATGGCTGCTCGCCAAGACCCAAGTCCGCGTCCTGCCAAAACTCCTTTTGCCGATTTTTTCAGTCTTGCTTTTGATCGCGGTGACACGGATCCGTTCGAACTTTACGACGTTTGCAGTCGATAACGCCGTCGCTACGGGCTTTTGCGGGAAGAATCGCGATGCCGAGGGGCGTAGGACCCGACCGGCATGAGCGTGCTAGACTTCATCGGCCGGTGTCTTTATGCGTCGTTCGCGATGTTCTGGTCGGTGTTGTGGTCGCTGCTCTTCGGCTTCATCCTTTCGGCGATGGTGCAAGCGTACGTGCCGAAGGGCGGGCTTGCAAAATCGCTCGGCCGAGCGGGCCTGCGAGAGCTGAGCCTCGCGACTCTTTTGGGAGCGGCCAGCTCCTCGTGCAGCTATGCGGCGGCCGCGACTGCGAAATCGATCTTCAAGCGCGGTGCGGATTTCACGACGTCGATGGCCTTTATGTTCGCCTCGACGAATCTCGTCATCGAGCTCGGGCTCATCTTATGGCGGCTCATGGGCTGGCCGTTCGTCGTCGCGGAGTGGTTCGGCGGAATCGTGCTCATCGCGATCTTCGCGCTGCTTGCTCGAATATTTTTCGCGCGTGACGTCGTCGAGCGCGGCCGCGAACACGTCGAGGAGCTGAAACCCGGCGCGCACGAGCACGACCACGGCGACATGCTCGCACCGGGTTCGACGCTCTGGCAAAAGTTGCGCTCGGGCGAGGGCTGGCGCTACATCTCACATTATTTCCAGATGGATTGGTCGATGCTGCAGACCGATCTCATCCTCGGATTCGTCATCGCCGGCTTTCTCGCCATCGCGGTGCCGGCGAGCTGGTGGCAAGCACTCTACATCGAAAATGCACCGGCGCTGTTGCGAACGATCGAGAACGCGCTCGTCGGTCCGATCATCGCGGTTCTGAGCTTCGTCTGTTCGATCGGGAATGTGCCGCTTGCCGCAGTCTTGTGGGATGGGGGCAGCACGTTCGGCGGCGTCATCGCGTTCTTGTACGCCGATCTCATCGTGCTTCCGCTCATCGACATCTACCGCCGTTACTACGGCTGGCCGCTCACGTGGCGAATGGTCGGAGTGTTCTATGCCGCGATGGTGATCTCAGGATTGATAGTCGAGGGCGCTTTCGCGCTATTCCACGCGGTGCCGACCCCTGCGGGCAGCCTACTGATGGCCGTGGAGCATATCGCGTGGGACTACACGACCGTCTTGAATATCGTCTTCATCGTTCTAGCCACCGTCCTCGTCTGGTGGGGCAACCGCAACGGCAGCGGCCACGAGCATTCACACCATGACCACGAGCACGATCACGCACACCAATAAAAAACGAGCGGTCGAGCTTTAGCTCGACCGCCGCGGTCTCTCGCTCGCATCCAACCTTAGTACTGCATGAAGCTGTCTTCGGAGTATTGTCCGAGAGAGACCTGATCAGTAACGGTTCCGGACTGCCACACGAAGTTGCCGTTGCCTGAGATGTTTACGTTCGACGCCGCGATGATGTCGCCGTAGAAGATGACGTACTTCGTGTTGCCCGTACCCGAGATGGATACCGACCCGTTCGCCGCATACAAAGTGCCGCTGTTCCAGTTGGCGTTACCGGAGATCGAGAAAGCATAGCCGCCGCACTGATCGTCTGTGCCAAGCACTATGAACTCGCCGGTTGCGCCGCCCTGCAGCTGCGTGGCTCCCTGCACGACCATGCACCCGTTTACGATCTCGAGTCCGGAATAGTTAATCGGCGACCCGTTTTTGTTTACTGTGACAGTTAGGTTGCCGTCGAGGAATTGGACATCCCCAGGCGAC
>DASQJC010000061.1:0-2967 GCA_035631255.1 Candidatus Eremiobacteraceae bacterium
GCAATCATCATCGCGCTCACGCTGTCGTCGCTCGTCAGCCCGGTCGTCTCGTTTGCGGCGCCGAAGCCTGCGAATTCGAGCGCGCCGTCCGATCATAGCGGCTCACCGCAAGCCTTCTCGGTCAGTGGCCGCATCGACTCGGTGAACTACACCGCGAACGTTATCGTCGTGCGAGCAAAGCATGGGTCGACGAGCATCACGCTCACGCCGACGACGTCGGTCGAACTCGGCGGCGGCCAGCAGGGGAGCATCGCCGATCTGCGTCCCGGCATGCACGTCCGTGTCCGTGGTTCGATCGTCGGCGGTGTCATGACCGCCGAGTCCATCGTCGTCCGCTGACCGAGCACTAAAAAATATGTAGAGGTCGAGCTACGCTCGGCCCCTACACGTTTATGGTGCGGCTCGCCGCGACTACTCGAAATCGTTGCGGATATCGCCTAAACCCGGCGTGTTCTCCCGGACGTCCGGTCGCGGATCCGGACGGCCGTCGTTGTTGTCGATGCGCTCGCCGCCCAGGAACTCGTCCTCGATGAGCTTGAGGTACGCATCGCTGCTGAGCAGTTGATGGTCGACGTAGCCGGTCTTCACCATCGGGCCGATGATGATAAGCGGCGTCCGGAAACCGAAGCCTTGACCATCGATCACCGGCGGTACGACGTGGTCGTAGAAACCGCCCCATTCATCCCAGGTGAGAAGGATGACGGTCGTCGACCAATTCGGTCCTTGCATGACCGCATCGATCTGCTTCTTCACCCACGCCTGGCCGTTATCGATATTCGCCGACGGATGGTCGCTCGAGTTGAATGGCGGCGTCACCCACGAAACGCTCGGCAGCAACCCGGCGGTCGCGTCGGCGATGAATGCGTCGTCCGTCTGAACGTTGCCGAGTTGGTGATCGACGATGACGTCCTTGAAACCCGGCAGTGGGCTCCATTGGGTTCCCGTGAACTCGTTCTGGCCGATTCCATCATCTTGATCGTAGGGTTGCAAGATGCCGTGCGGCGACGCGAAGTACCCCCACGTCACGCCGTGCTTGTACAGCAAAAACGTGATATCGGTCCATGCATAGTTGGGATGATGGTAGTCGACTTCGTTCGACGAGTGGCAGCTGTACTGGTCGCCCGGGATCAAGCATATCGCCGACCAGGCCGAGACGAGGTACAGGTGCGCCATGATGCTCCAAGAGATCGAAGCGGCGAAGTTGTTGTCGGCGATCGTGTATTGCGCCGCGTAGTTGCAATAGACCGGGATCTCGTCGCACGTGTGGTAGCCCATCACCTCATCGGGATTGGGGCTGCCGCCCTGGAACTGCTCAACGGCCGCGATGAAGCCGTCCATCTTCCCGTTGTCAAGGTCGACCCCGAACGCCTCGCTTCCGTGCGGACCGCCGTAGTTCCGGAGCAAATGGTCGTGGTACGGATAGATGCACTGGCCGGTATCCTTGTCGGGGTTGCATTGGACGTTGTTCGGGATGCCGTTGACGCCGGGATACTTGCCGAAGTAGTTGTCGAAGGAGCGGTTCTCCATCTCGATGATGACGATGTGCTGGATGTTCGATGTCGAGCGCCCCGAAGGGTTTGCGGCCGTGCTACTCATGTGGGTCTGTGAGCCGCTGACGGGCGTCACGTTCGATGCACCCGAACACGCGGCGAGCAAGGGCAGCAACGCGAGAATAGCTACGGCTTTCATCGTGAAGCCGTACATTCTACCCGGTCTTCGACGCCCCTCGTCTAGTATTTCGTATGGACAGCGAGGCCAGTCGTGTGTCGAAGTGAAAGCCGTGCATCAAATGGTGACACCGACGTGAATGTCGAGGAGATCGCCGACCGCGCGACGGGTCTGCTGCTCGCCGGTTTCGAGGGCCGGAAAGTATCGGATACTCCGATAGAATTCTTGCGCGAGCTCGGCGGGATCGCGCTGTTCGCGCGCAACATCGTCGATGCGGACCAGACATCGATCCTCGTCGACGATATCCAGACCGCAGCTCGCAAAGCGGGCCACCCGCCGCTCATCGTCGCGATCGACGAAGAAGGCGGAACCGTTTCCCGCATTCGAAGCATCGGAACGCACATGCCGTCCGCGATGGCACTCGGAGCGGCGCGCGATCCGGCGGTCGCGCGGGCGGTCTACCGCGCTATCGGTGAAGAGATCGGCGCGCTCGGCGTCACGCTCGACTTCGCGCCCGTCGCCGATGCGAACACCAATGCAAGCAACCCCGTCATCGGCGTTCGCTCGTTCGGCGAGCCGCCGACGGCTAGCTCCTTCGTCGTCGCCGCCATCGGCGGACTGCACGATAGCGGCATAGCCGCCACCGCAAAACACTTTCCCGGTCACGGCGACGCATCGCTCGATTCGCACAAAGACCTGCCGGTGATCGATGTCGGACTCGATCGCTTGCGCGCGGTCGAGCTCGAGCCGTTCCGCGCGGCGATCGCCGCGGGCGTCGACGCCGTGATGACCGCGCATATCGCGCTCCCGCAGATCGATCCATCGGGTGCGCCCGCGACGCTTTCGCGAACGGTTCTCACGAGCATCTTGCGCGACGAGCTCGGCTACGACGGCGTCATCTGCACCGACTGCATGCAGATGGATGCGATCGCCGCTCGCTATCCCGCAGGCGAAGCGGCCGTCCAAGCAATCGCCGCGGGCGCGGACCTGGTGACATTCTCGTCGTCGATCCCGGCAGCGAAGGAAGCCCTGCAGGCGATCAGCGACGCCATCCGCAGCGGCCGCCTCGATGCAGAACAGATCGAGCGGACCCTCGAGCGCGTCACAGCTCTGAGAACTCGCGGGATTTCCGTCAGCGCGCGGCCCTCGCTCGCATCTATAGGAAGCGCGCCTCACCGCGCGACAGCGCTCGACGCCGCGCGAAGAGCGATCACGCTCATCCGCGACCCGGTTTCGATCGTGCCGATCGTCCTCCGCGAAGGCGACAAGATATTCGTCGTCGAGTTCGCCGGTTCGAGC
>DASQJC010000062.1:0-3991 GCA_035631255.1 Candidatus Eremiobacteraceae bacterium
CCTTGTCGTGTTGCTTCATCTCCACTGCGGCGAGATAGAGTCCGTTATAGGCGTCGCTCGCAGTCGACGGATCGAGACTCACCGCTTGCGCGTATTGCGCGTACGCCTGCGCGAACTGCTCGCCGTCTTCTGCGACCTGACCGCGCTGAAGCGCTTCCTGCGCGAGATCCGCGTTCGCGGCCGCGCCCGTTTCCGTCTTCGCGCGCGCATCGTACGCATCGCCGAGCGCCGCATCCAGCGCGTCGAGCTCCTGCGTCGACTTGAAGTAATCTATGGAAGACGAACCATCGCTGCTCTGGATGTCGCTGAGCTTGTCCGAGCCTTTCTTGCCTGCGGCGATCGCGTCTGCGGGCTTACCCGCCGCAATTGCCGCACGCACGGCGGCGAGCGACGAGGCGGCGGTATCGTCGAAGCTTTGAGCGATCTTCGTCTCCGGAAGCGGCTTGTTCGCGATGACCGCATCGAGCGCGCCGGTCAACGTCGATGATTCCAGCTGGTCGAGCTGACGGTAGCGTATGAGGCCGTTGCGATCCAAGATATACGTCGTCGGGATTGCTCGCACGTCGTACATCTCTTCTACGGATCCGGTCGAGTCCATGACGAGCGGAAAACGAACGCCTTTGCCTTTCGCCCACACTTGGACGAGCGGCGCCTGCTCGCGATCATCGACGCCGAAGAACACGACGTCACCGTTCGAATATTTCTTCGCTGCCGCGACGAGATCGGGCGTCTCCGCGCGACACGGCGGACACCACGTCGCGAAGAAGTTCAACACGACGACGTGGCCGCGCAAATCCGAAAGCGACATCGTGCGGCCGCCGGTGCTTTGCAATTTGAAATCCGGCGCGAGCGTTCCGACTGCGGGCGAGGCTGCCGATGCCGGCTTGGGCGCGGCGAGGGCGAGCGCGAGGACAAGTACCGGTGCGAGCCGGCGAGCGATCGATGCATTCATGGTACGATTCGTTTCGGCGACGAGAGGGCACGGCCTCGCGCTTGCTCTGGTTGCTTTTCCGAAACGGACATGCTAGAGTCATCCTACGCTCGCGGCCTTCCGTCATTGGCCGCGGCCGATTTGCGCGTTTCCAAATGGCGGAATTCGAGGATAACCAGTGGCCTATCAAGACCGAACTCTGAATTGCCGGGACTGCGGCGCGGAGTTCATTTTCACCGCCGGCGAACAGGATTTCTACGCTCAGAAGGGCTTCGAACACGAGCCCACCCGGTGCGCGGCGTGCCGTCAGGCGCGTAAGCGCGATCGCGGTGCGCAGACCGGTGAGCGGGCGATGTACGATGCAGTCTGCACGCAGTGCGGCGCGGCGACGCAAGTGCCGTTTTCGCCGCGCCCCGACAAACCGGTCTATTGCCCGGATTGCTATCGGACGGTCGCCGGCAGACGCTCTCGAGTGTAGTATGATCTCCCCCTAGATCAAGGGGGCGCGTTCCAGGTCACATCTCCACGGCCGTTTATATGCGGTCTTTTCGGCGTTGCGTAACCAGCCATGCGGCAGCCCGCGCGGGGGGCCGGGACCGCGCTCTCACCGAAAGTCCCTTTTCGGGCCAACGGTTAGCCGATACTATTGCTATACACTCGGGGGCGGTCGGCGCCACCGACGACCGCTAATTGGGACAGGAGTTTCCACACGGATGGCGTCCACGAGATCTACGGGCCGCACCACCGTCGTCAGCCTCGTCATCATCTTCGCCACCGCGGCCGCTGGTTGTAGCGGCGGCGGCTTTTTGCCGTTCGGCGACGGACCGCACTCGATAGCGCCAGCCATACTCAACTCGATCATCTCCGAACAATCGGCAGAGCATGGCGTCTCGCCCGACCTCGTGCGCGCTGTCATCCATCAAGAATCGGGAGAAGATCCGTCGGCGATCTCATCCGCCGGCGCGATGGGCCTCATGCAACTCATGCCGGGAACCGCCGACGCGTACGGTGTCAACGATCCGTTCGACCCGGAGCAGAACGTCGCGGGCGGCACGGCGCTGCTCGCCGATCTTCTGCGGCAGTATCACGGCAACGTGCGGCTCGCACTCGCTGCGTACAACGCAGGCTCCGGCGCGGTCGCGAAATATCACGGCATTCCGCCGTTCGCCGAAACGCAGGCGTACGTCCGCGACGTGACGTCGCTCTACCGCGCCTCGACTTCGCATCCGTAAGCTCATGGACAGCGCGCGCCCCGGCCATCCGGCGTTTGCGACAAGCCTTCGCCCCGTGACCGAACCGGCGGACATCGGTCATGGTGCGGCGGATCGGCTCGATTGGCTTTCCGGCGGACATTGGCAGCCCGAGCCGAAGGCGCGGCGCCGCGGTTTTTCGTTCGGCTTGCAGATCCTCGACAAGTACATCGTCAAGGAGATGCTCGGTCCGTTCGGGTTCGGCTTCATCGCGATCACGCTGTTCATGACCGTGAACATGCTCTATCTGGCAGCCGACTTCATATTCGGCAAGGGCATCCCGGTCGACATGACGATGCGCTGGCTCGTACTCCAATTGCCGGCGCTCATGTATCTCGTGCTTCCGTTTTCGACGCTGTGCGGCGTCATGCTCGGGTTCGGCCGCCTCGCCGGCGACCACGAGCTCACCGCTCTGCGGACGAGCGGCGTGCCGCTCCACCGCATAGCGCTCCCGGGTTACGTCGTCGGCGCGATCATGTTCGCGCTCGCTTTTCTGATCAACGAGAACCTCGCTCCGCCCGCCGAACGCCAAGCTGACGTCGTCTTCCGGCAGATCGCGTATCATTCGAGCCAGCCGATCATCGCGCCGAACCAGATCATCAAGACGACGAACGGCTCGCAGCAGTACACCCTCTTCGTCGGCTCCGTCGACGCCGGCACCGGCCTCATGCACGACGTTCAGATATTCGTCATGCAGGCCGGGTACTTTCCGATGCGTTGGACTGCGCAGACCGCGCGGCAGGCGGGTAATCAGATAAAGCTGTACGATGGGGTCGAGAGCCACACGGGCAAGGACGGCCTCGTCAACGCGCAGCAGCGCTTCAAGGAGATGGACATCCCGATCGGTGACACGCAAGCGCTTTACGGCGGCCAGCTGACGGCTTTCGAGATGAACTCGAAGCAGTTGAAGGAGCAGGTCGCAGCGGAGAAGTCGAGCGGCGAGGACGCGCGTCAGGACGAGATGGTGCTTGCGGAAAAATTCGCGATGCCGGCCGCGAGCTTCATCGCCGTCATCATGGCGCTGCCGCTCGCAGCGCGCTTCGGCCGGCATGGCCGAGCCGTCGGTGCTCTCATGACGATCGCGGCGATGGTCGTCTACTATCTGTTCATGGCTGCCACTAACGCGATGGGGAAGAACGGCATTATGTCGACGTGGCTCGCAGCATGGACCCCGAACATCCTGTTCGGCGTCATCGGACTCGCGCTCCTGATTCGAGAAGAGCGCTGAAGGTTGACCTTCGGTCGCTCTAGCGGAACCGCCAGAGTCGGCGGAATCCTTGCTGCGGCGTGGCTCGTCGGCATCTTTCTCGTGGCGCAAGCCGGACGCGCACCCGCGATAGCCGATACGATGGCGCTGCCGAGTCCGGGTGCGAGCGCGACGCCGTTCTACGGATACCCGTACGCGACGCCGCCGGACGACGTCCCTCTCATCTATCACTCGCCGTTGCCGATCCCGTCACCGTTGCCGTCGGGTGCAGTGGCCCCGTCGCCGGGTCCGACATCGACGACGCTGCCGCTCGCGCAAGGCAACGCGCAAGTCACGGCGGATCAGATGTACGGGAACGGCGGTCCGACCGGAGACATCACGGCGCTCGGAAGCGTCGACATCAAATACGCCGACGTCGACATCATCGCCGATCAAGCGGTCTATCATGCCTCGACGAAGATCATCACCGCGACAGGCCACGTCCACTTCACCGATGCGAACGGCGACACAGCTACTGCGCAAAGCCTCGACTACGATACCGTCGACGGCCATGTCGTGATGACCGACGTCGTCGGCCAGAGCTCATCGCTCTACGCGCAAGGC
>DASQJC010000063.1:0-3308 GCA_035631255.1 Candidatus Eremiobacteraceae bacterium
CTCCGACGGCCCGACGACGCGATACTCCTCGAGTATCTTCATGAGCCGAACCGCGCGCGGATGACCGACCTTGAGCTCCGCCTGCAAGAGCGCGACGCTCGCCATCTGCCGCTCGACGATGATCTTCGCGGCTTCGAAAGCGAGCTCGTCCGGCGGACCGGCGCCGTCTTCTTCGAACTCGTCGACTTCGAACTCGATGCGGTTCTCCGGATCTTCTTGCGCCCGCCAAAACTCGCAGAGGCGTTCGATCTCGGCAGGCGTCACAAGCGCGCCTTGTACGCGGATAGGCTTCGGCGCGTCCATCGGCAAGAAGAGCATGTCGCCGCGGCCGAGCAGCCGCTCTGCTCCCGCCATATCGAGGATCGTGCGCGAGTCGACTTGCGACGACACCGCGAACGCGATGCGCGACGGGATGTTCGCCTTGATGAGGCCGGTGATGACGTCGACCGACGGGCGTTGCGTCGCGACGACGAGATGGATGCCGGTCGCGCGCGCGAGCTGTGCGATACGGCAGATGCTCGTCTCGACGCGCGTCGGCGCGACGAGCATGAGGTCGGCGAGCTCGTCGATGACGACGACGATATACGGCATGCGATCGTCGGGATTCTCGAGATTGTACTCCTCGATCTTGCGGACGCCCGCGCGCGCGAAACGCTCGTAACGCGTGTCCATCTCCTTCGTCAGCTCGTAGAGCGCGCCGGCGGCGAGCTTCGGATCGACGATGCATTCTCGGATGAGATGCGGTATGCCGTTGTACTCGATGAGCTCGACGCGCTTCGGATCGATCAGCAATAACTGGACCGCATCTGGCGTGCATGTCGCGATGAGCGATGCGATGATGACGTTGAGGCAGACGCTCTTGCCTGCGCCGGTCGCGCCGGCGACGAGCAAGTGCGGCATTCTGCCAAGATCGGCGACGATCGGCCGGCCCGTGATATCTTTCCCGAATCCGATCGAGAGTTTGTTATCGCCTTTCGGCAGATAGTCGAGGATCTCGCGGATGGCGACGATCGAGACCGCGGAGTTGGGAACCTCGACGCCAACAGCTGCCTTGCCGGGGATCGGCGCCTCGATGCGGACGCTTTGCGCCGCGAGCGCGAGCTGGATGTTGTCGGAGAGCGCCTTGATCGCGCTCACCTTGACGCCGCGCTCGGGCGTCAGCTCGTAGCGCGTGACGCTTGGACCGCGTTCGATGTGCGTGACGGTGACGCCGACGCCGAACGATGCCAGCGTGTCTTCGAGCAGCTTCGCAGCGCTCGTCTCGCTGTACGCTTTTTTCTCCGGCGGATTGAAGAGCGCGAAGTCAGGCAATCGATAACCGCCAGGCGCGAGGCGAACGGGCGCGTCAGCGTTGTCGGTGCGAGCCGGAACCGGCCGCGACGGTTTCGGCGCCGCAGGTTTCTCGATCGTTGCCGGTGCCGGAAGCGGCTCGATGGTCTTCATCGCTGCCGCATCTTCAGCCGGCTGCCAGGCGGGTTGCGGCGTGACCGGTTCGATGACTTGGTCTTGCGCGATTTCGGCCACGACAGACTCTACCGGTTCAACGAAGGCCTTCTCGATCGGTTCCGGCGACGAGGTTTCGCGACGGATCGCCGGGAGCTTCGATCGCACCGTCTCGCCCTCGCGCGAGGCTTCACGCTCCGCTATCGTCGCGGAGTAGAAGGCTCGCAGTTGCGCGGCAACACGGGTCGCCCAGATCGCGAGCGCCGCCATCGTCTGTTTCATCGATACGCCGGTCGGCGCGACGACAAAGGCGATGATCGCGAAGACGATCGCTATTCCGGCACCGCCGGCGCCGAAAACGTGCGAGAGTCCGTAGGCGATCGCATTGCCGACGAGGCCGCCGCGCGACGACATGCCGAGCGCGGCATCGAGCGCGAGGAACTCGCCGGCCGCACACGCAGCCATGAAAGCCATGATGCGGACGACGTGCACTTCCAGGAAGATGATGATCGCGACGACGAGCAATCCGGCGACCGAGATCCATGCGGCAGCGCCGAACCAGGCGCCGACGGTCGAGGCGATCCCGGGTCCGATCCAGCCGGCGCTCTTAGGAGCCCATAGCGCGAGCGCCAAATAAGCGGCTATGGCAAGGAGAGCCACGCCGACGATCTCGAGGTTGAGCGTCAGTCTCGGAAGCGGATCGACTCGGCGCGATTTAGCAGCCGTTTTCGCGCGTTTCATCCAGTGCGTACGCACGTTCGATGGGGGCCGGAATGCGGCCTGCGTGAGTCGGGGAACCCTCCTTCGCATCGATGCGTTGAGGACGACGACATGAGCAGAATTTCAAAGGCGGCAATAATCAGCGCACTGGCGTGCGCGCTCGCCGGTACGGCGATCGCGCTCGGCGCGAGCACGCTTCACTTCATCACCGCTGGACATTCGCATGAGGTCCGCGCCGTTCAGATCGGTGGAGTCTGGTACGCGAGCGTCGACGACATCGCGCACGCTCTCGGCGGCGGCGCTTCGTTCGATGCTTCGAAGCGAACACTCTACGCGAGCGCGGGCGACCGATATTCGCAGTTGCACTACGTCGATCGTGTCGGCGGCGGTTTTGCGACCGACGGCACGATCGCGGTTCGCGTCGTCTCAGTCAAGAAGTCGATGTCGTTCCAGGGCAATGCGCCCGACCCGGGCGCGCACTTCGTGTTCGCGACGATGCAGCTGAAGAACCTCACCTCGGCGCCGGTCGCGATGTACGACGTTCAGACAAGCATGGTCAAAGGGAGCGACCACATCAACGACGGCCAGTTCTACAACACCGCGGGCCACGACCTGAATCAGACCGATGTCTCGCCGGGTCAGACAGTGACGTACATGTGCGTCTTCGAAATCGATGACGACGTCGCGGCCGATGGCATCCTCGTACATCCGCCCTTCGCACCGACGACGCGGCCTGTCGACATGGTGCTGAAGCTGTAGCCGACGTTCTAATGTAGTAGGCCGACCGAAGGTCGGCAGCCGAGCTTCGCTCGGCATACCACATCGAATCGAGAGGCCGCGGCGGTCGAACTGAAGCTCGACCGCTACATTTCGTTAGGCCGACCGCGGGTCTAGGGCGTCGCGCAAGCCGTCGCCGAGCAAGTTGAAGCCGAGGACGGTCAGGGAGATCGCGACGCCGGGAAAAACGAGCGCCCACGGCGCGCTCAACCAATAGTCGCGCGCATCGTTGAGCATCGAACCCCACTCGGCGGTCGGCGGTTGAATGCCAAGGCCGAGAAATGATAGGCCGGCGGAATCGAGTTCGGCTGTGGCGACGCCGAGCGTCGCCTGCACGACGAGCGGCGCGAGGATGTTCGGCAGGACGT
>DASQJC010000064.1:0-4247 GCA_035631255.1 Candidatus Eremiobacteraceae bacterium
AGACGTTGAACGGGCCGGGAATCCGGATCTCGAAGCGCGCCGGTCGCACCGCGCGCACGGTGAATCGCGAGCCGCGCGTGTCGAGCTCGACACCTGTCGCGCCGATCATCGCCGTCGAGTTGCCGACGCCGAACGTGATGCGTCGCGCGACTGGTTTTCCGAGCTGCGCGTACGCCGGATCGTCTGCGTTGAGCACAGCGACTCCATTGTTCGCCGCGGTCATCTCGAAGAGACGCCGCTTCGCCGCGCGATAGTCGTCGAATGACGGATGGAAGTCGAGGTGGTCTTGCGTGAGGTTCGTGAACGTCGCGACGTCGAATGCGACGTCGTCGACGCGGTGGAGTTTCAACGAATGGCTCGACACCTCGAGTACGGCGCCTTGGGCGCCGGCATCGCGGAATTGCGCGAGCAGCCGCTGGACTTCGTGCGCGAACGGCGTCGTGTGCTCGAGCTCGCATTCGAAGACGCCTCGAAGACGCGCACCGAGCGTGCCGATGAGACCGAACGGCCGCCCGGCGGCGGCCATGATCGACTCGATGAAGTGCGTCGTCGTCGTCTTGCCGTTCGTGCCGGTGACGCCCGCGATCGTGAGCTTCTGCGATGGATGATCGTAGAGCGTCGCGGCGATCGGCGAAAGCGCGGCGAGCGCATCGGGCACGCGAACCAAAGCGATCTGATCGGGCGCGGCGATCGGACGCTCGGCGAGCACCGCGACGGCACCGCGGGAAACGGCCTCCGCGACGTGTTCGTGCCCGTCATCGCGCGCGCCGCGAAGACAGACGAAGAGCGCGCCGGGCTCCACGCGGCGCGAATCGACGGCGATCGAAGCGATGGTGACGTCGGGGTTGCCGGACAGGGAGCTTTCGCCGGCGCCGGCGATGAGGTCCGCCAGCGATGTCGGCATGGTCGACGTCATTTACCTAATGCCCGCTGGCAATCCCTCGCGCGGCGGGAGCGCCCGACGCAGGCGAGACCGAACGCGCATCGGGATCGTCGATCGAGGCGCTGGGACGTTTGGGCAGGATGCCTTCGCGCCAGAGGACGCGGCTCGCGAGATCGCGGAACGCGGGCGCCGCGACGATGCTGCCGTAGTATTCCCCGATCGGTTTATCGACCTTGACGAGGATGACGTACTGCGGACGGTCGGCGGGCACGATGCCGACGAACGACGCGGTGTAGGCGCCCGGCACGTACGCACCGTCAACCACCATCTGGGCGGTGCCGGTCTTGCCGGCGAGCGCGTAGCCGGGCATCGTGATCGCGCTCGCGGTGCCGTGCGCGAACACGTCGCGGAGCATTTTCAACAGCTCGGCCGCGGTCTGCGAGCTCATCACGCGGCCCTGCGGCTGCGGCGAATACGTCTTGACGACTTTGCCGTTGGGCGCGACGAGCGAACGCACGATGAGCGGCCGCATGAGCTCGCCGCCGTTCGCGATCGCGCCGTACGCGCGCGCTAGCTGAAGCGCGGTGATCGACACGCCTTGTCCGAAACCGATCGTCGCGAGCCGCGACCCGTACCATGTGTCGGGGGTTCCGACAAGTCCGGCGCTTTCACCAGGAAGATCGACGCCGGTCGGATCGTCGAAGCCGAAGCGCTTGATGTAGTCGTACATCGTTTGCTTGCCGATGCGCATCGCGACTTCAGCGGCGCCGACGTTGTGCGAATACGCGACGATGTCGTCGAGCGTTTCTTCGCTGTGACCCGACGCCATGAGGCCATCGTCGGCGTTATGGATGACGCGGTCGCCGACTTCGATCGCGTTGACCGCAGGGAATGTATCGGTGAGCGATACCTTGCCGGAATCGAGCGCGGCGGTCGCCGTGATGAGCTTGAACGTCGAACCCGGTTCGTACGGATCGGCGATCGCGCGATCCGACCACGACGTCGCCGGCGATGCCGCGAAATCGTTCGGATCGAAGTTCGGATAGTTCGCGAGCGCGAGGATCTCGCCGGTCTGCGCGCGGATGACGATCGCGCTTCCGTCCTGTGCGCCGTACTTGTCGACGACGGATTTTATGACGTCCTCTGCTTCGAATTCGAGCATGCGGTCGACGGTGAGGACGACGGTGTCGCCGACGACCGCCGGCTGGACGACCCGGCCGCCGAACGGGATCGGCTTGCCGGTGTTATCAGTGTTCTCGACGATGCGCCCGGGCTTGCCGCGCAGCATATCATTGAACGCGTACTCGATGCCGGCAAGTCCCTGATTGTCGACGCCCGTGAATCCGACGACGGTCGAGCCGATCGGTCCTTGCGGATCGACGCGAAGACCGAGCGGTTCATCGCTTGTCGCGATGCCGCGGAGATCGAGGTGGTCGACAGCGGCGGCGACGTCCTTCGACACATCGCGCTTGAGATAGACGAACGAATCTTTCGACGTCAGCGATGATTCGATATCGGCGGCTCGTTCGTGGAGCACCGGCGCGAGAGACGCCGCCGCCTTCTTCGGGTTCTCGACGTCACCCGGCTGTGCGTAGACGGCCGACGACGGCAGATCGGTCGCGAAGGGGACACCGAAACGGTCGACGATGTCGCCGCGCTTGCCGTCGACCGCGATCGTCGATTGGTGCTCGTCGCCCGCGCCGGCCGCTAAGGCTGCGCCGTCGCGCACCTGGACGCCGTAGAGCCGTGCGAGTAAGAGCGCGGCGATGGCCGCGCACGTCCAAAAGACGACTGCGGCGCGGACTCGCAGCCGGACGCGTTCCTTATCCTTTAGATATGAAGCCACTTGGCAAGTACGTCGATCGAAGCGGCGATCGATGTCGCGGGTTTCGGCGGGGCGGCGTGCGATGGCGCGACGACCGCGACGCCCTGCGGCACACGCATGTGGAGCTTCGCTGCCGCCGATTCAAGGCGCGGGAGCGACTCGAGCTGCGCGACCTGCTGGCGCAGTTCGTTGTCGCGCTGGACGAGCGCGTTGCGGAGCGCCTGATCGTCGTGCAGCCGGTACGTCTGCGCGGTCAGCTGGGCGGTGAGCCAGACGTACGTGACGATGAGCGCGATCGGCAGCGCGACGATGAGCCCGATCCGCACCGTCTTATTGAGGCGGACCTTGATCAGCCGCGACTTGCGCACGACGCGCGGTCGCGGCTTGCTCGACGGCTCGTCGTGCTGGTAGACGCGGGCTGCTAGCGCCATCTTCGATCCTCCGTGATCTCGCGCTGCGAGGCATCTGATGGTTCGCGTCGCTCCGCGACGCGCAGTTTCGCGCTACGGCTGCGCGGGTTCGCCTTCGTCTCTTCGACCGAAGGAGTCATCGGCTTGCGCGTGATCACCGTCGCGACGCCCTCGTGTTCCCAACGCCGGAAGACGCGCTTCACCGATCGGTCTTCTCCCGAGTGATAGCTGATGACGACCGCCCTCGCGCCCGGACGCAATCGCCGCCCCGCAGCGGCGAGACTATGCTCGAGCCGCTCGACGTCGCCATTGACTGCCATGCGCAGCGCTTGGAACGTGCGTGTCGCTGGATGGATCTTGCCGCGCGATGCACCGCGTGGCTGCGCGGCGAGAACTGCGGCGACGAGATCCGATGTCTTGCGCAACGGTGAGCGTGCGCGGCGCGTGACGATTTGGTGCGCGATGCGACGGGCGAAGCGTTCGTCGCCGCTCGAATGGATGAGATCGGCAAGGTCGCGCTCGGACATCGTGTTGAGGAGATCTGCAGCGGTCGGATCGTCGGACGTCGGATCGAGGCGCATGTCGAGCGGCTCGTCGCCCGCAAATGAGAAACCGCGCTCGGTATCAGCGAGCTGGATCGACGAGAGCCCGAGATCGTACAAGATTCCGTCGACTCCGTCCACGCCGAGCTCGTCGAGCGCCTCGTCGAGTTCGGCGAAATTCGCATGGACCGCCGTCAAGCGGCCCGGGTACCGGCTCGACAATTCGACTGCGCGCGCGATCGCCGCCGGATCGGCATCGAGCGCGATGACGCGGCCGGAAGGCTGCCGCGACAAGATCTCCTTTGTATGTCCGCCTGCGCCGAAGGTCGCGTCGACGATCGTCGCGCCGCTTCCGAGCGCCGGCCCGGAGAGGACGAGATCGACGCTCTCCTCGAGCATGACCGGAGCATGGCTAGTAAAGTCCAAGCTCCGTCATCAGATCCGCCATGCCGTCGGGCGCGCCGCCGGCCTTCCGCCAGGCGGCCGCCGACCACACCTCGACACGCGTCAACGTACCGACGAGCACGACGTCCTTGTCGATGTCCGCGAAGTCGCGCAGCGCTTGCGGCACGACGACCCGGCCCTGA
>DASQJC010000065.1:0-3201 GCA_035631255.1 Candidatus Eremiobacteraceae bacterium
CAGACGGTGGTTGGTTAGCACAAACACCGTTCAGGAAGGCTCTCGCTTTATCCTAAATCACGCGTAGCGAAGGTTCGTGGACACTACACTAAAGCTCGACCGCTACAAATCCACACTCACCGAGGCGGCATCTTGTCGTCGGGGGTGTCGAGGCCGTTTCCGCTCGGCAGACCCTCGCCGTTTTGCGACACGTCCGGCGTGTTGCGCACGACACCGGCGATCATATCGTGCCAGGCCTGCGTGAGCGACGGCATGAGCGTCGGCAGGAAGTGCGTGCCTTTCGGTTCCTGGTAGAATCCGGTCGGCACGCCCATTCCGGCGAGCCAGACCGCCGTCAACTCACCGTACATCGGCGGGATGCTTTGATCGAGTTTCCCGTTGACGACGTAGATCGGCGTATTCTTCCAGACTCGCATCACCGAGGCCGTCTCGCTGTTCAATATCGAACCCGCGATGCATAGGACCGCGTGCCACACGGCGCCGTGGGTCGGCCCGATCTTGAAAACTGAGAAGCCGCCCATCGAGTAGCCTGCTAGATAAACGCGATGGAGGTCGATATTGTACGCTTTAGCGACTTCGTCCGCCGTCTGATAGACATCGTCGCTCGCGACGCCGTAGAAATCGTAGTTGCCCCTACCCCACGGCGCGGCGATGATGCTGTTCGTCGAATCGGCGAGCGTCTGGAAATACGGCGGGCTTAGAAGGTTCGTCTCCGTCTGCGGCTGGCCGTGGAGCAAGACCACGAGCGTCGGGTTGGGCTTGAGCGCGCGCGGCACGTAGAGCGCGAGCGGTTGCCACGTCCCGTCCGTCGTCGATTTGATGAGACGCTCGCCGAGACCGCTGACGCCGCCGAGCGGTTCGTACTTCCCGGAAAGCACTTGGTCGACGATGCTGGCGTCAAGCGTCGCCGCGTTGCGCAGGCGCTCCTGATACGCCGCCGGCGTGTATCCCGAGATGATCGTCGGGTCGTCGAAGGCTTCGATATCATCTGCGAGACGGGAGCCGAGCGCTTCGGCTTGGTCTTCTCCCATCGCGCGATTCGCGACGTCGAGATGCGCTTGCAGTTTGATGAGCGCATCGGCGACGATCTGCGACGGTGACTTCGTCGCAGCCACGGTTGTCGACGAGGGCGCCGGGGAAGCAAGCGCGATGTTTACGGCCACGACGGCGGCGAGCAATATCATCGCCGAATAGTTCGACGGTGCGCGTCTTTACGCCCTCGGTTTTGCCGACAGTAGAATGTCAGAACGACGCCGATTTTTCCGCGGAGGTCGTCACCTTTCACGCGACAAAGCCGCGAAAATGCGCATCGCGGAATTCAAGCTCGAAAGATACTTCGCTCGGTGGGAATTCGTCGCCAAGCTCCTCCTTGGATCGTCCGACGCGGAAGCGTTCGGCATCGACGAACTTCTCTCGCTCGCCGACGACGACAGCCGAAGGCTTTGGCGCGACATGCGGCTCGGCTATACCGAAGCGCCCGGCCACCCGTTCCTCCGAGCAGAGATCGCCAAACTCTATCGCGGGATCGACCCGGACGACGTTCTCGTCTTCGCCGGGGCCGAAGAGGCGATCTTCACGTATGCGAACACAGCGCTCAGCGCGGGCGATCACGCCGTCGTCATGTGGCCGGCGTACCAATCGCTGCACGAGGCAGCGAGAGCGGCGGGCGCCGACGTCACGTTGTTGCGCCTTCGGTACGATAAAGGGTGGGCGCTCGACGTCGACGAGCTCGCGTCGCTCGTGACGGCGAAGACTGCGACGGTCATCTTCAACGTGCCGCACAACCCGACCGGCGGCATACCGGATCGCAAGTCATTCGACGCAGCCGTGGCGCTGTGCGAGCACATCGGCGCGCGGCTCTTCGTCGACGAGGTCTACCGCTACGGCGAGATCGACGACTCGCGGCGATTGCCCGCGGCATGCGAGACTTCGCCGGCCGGCGTGAGTCTTGGCGGCGTCGCGAAGCCGTTCGGCCTCGCCGGACTTCGGATCGGCTGGGTCGCCACCAAAGATCGCTCCATGCTCGCGCGGCTCGCGAGGTTCAAGGACTACCTGACGATATGCAGCTCGGCGCCGAGCGAACTTCTCGCGATAGCTGGTCTTCGCGCGCGCGACCGCCTGCTTGCGCGCAACCGTGAGATCGCGCTGTCAAATCTCGCGTTGCTCGACGATCTCTTCAAACGGCGTTCAGACGACCTCGAGTGGGTAAGACCGCCGGCATGGCCGGTGGGTTTCCCACGGCTTCTGCGCGATGAGCCCATCGATGACTTCGCGTCACGGCTCGTCGAACAGACGGGCGTCATGATCGCTCCCGGAAGCATCTTCGACCACGAAGGGAACCATTTCCGCATCGGCTTCGGACGGCGCAACATGCCGCAAGCGCTCGAGCGTTTCGAGGCCTTCCTCGACGCCTAGCCGTGTTCTGGCTCGTCGAGCCGCAGCTCCATCTCTTCGGTCGGCGTGAAGCCGAGGGAAGCGTATACCGGGCGGCCCATTTGCGACGATCGCAGGCGGATGACTTCGCAACCCTTCGCTCGCGCCCAATCAATAGCGTGACGCGTCAACCCTGCCGCTATACCTTTGCGCCGATGCGCAGGCTCGACCCAGACGTTGCTGACATACGCCGACTGACGGCCGAAGATCTCGCTGCGATGGTTCTTCAATAGATAGACGGCGGCGACGCCGATCGGGCGGCCGTCCGCTTCGGCGACGTAAAGGGCGGCGTGGTCTTGCTCCATCCTCGAACGATAGAACTCGATGTAGCGTTGACGCCAGCCAGGATACAGCTCATCCGCGTCACGGCCGTCGAGCTCGCCGATCATCGCGTGCCGCATGTCGCGGGCGATGTCGATCTCGGATACCTGGAGCGGGCGTATAGTCGCGGCAGCGATATCGTGCATGCGCGGATGCTTATCTCGCGGGGTAAACGCGACCTACCTCAGGTGCTTGAGATCTCCCTCAGATCTCCCACTGCCACGAGTTCCAGAACGGACTCACTGCCTGCGACGGCTTGTAGTTCTTGAGATCGACATTGACGACGTCTTGCCGCTGTTGAAACCACAGGACGAGAATCGGCAGATCGTCGGCGAGCACCGCCTGCACACGGTGGTAGTCCGCCTTACGCGCGGTGCGTCCGTAGTCGGTGAGCGCGCGCCCCTCGGCTGCGTCGAGGGCCGGATCGCAATAGTTGTACACATTCCA
>DASQJC010000066.1:0-5354 GCA_035631255.1 Candidatus Eremiobacteraceae bacterium
TTCGACGTCGATACCGACACGTTGCTCCAGGCGGATTCGTACAGCTTCCTGCCCTTCTTGAGCTTGTGGCTCTACTTGTTCCAAGTGCCGCCGACGCTATCGTCTGCGCCGGCGATCGCCGCCGCTGCGATCTTCGTCATGGCGGCGGTCAAGCTCGCTGTCGCTGCGCGCTATTCCGATCTCGCGCGTTCCATCTCGGTCGTCTTCGTCGCGACCCGCGTGCCGCTCATGCTCATCGCTCCGCTCGCGGCCATCATCATCGGCCAGCGACAAGGACATCACTTCAGTCCGGCGCACGGCGTATTGCTCGACGTCTGGGGACGCTGGGACGCGCAGCACTATCTCGACATCGCGACGGCGGGGTATCACGGCAAAGACATCGCGTTCTTCCCGCTCTATCCGTACCTCATCCACGTCGTCGGCGATCTCATCGGCGACCATCTCATCGCCGGCCTGCTCATCTCGAACATAGCGTTCCTCGGCGCGCTCGCGTTCTTGTACGCGCTCGTCAAGCTCGAGTTCGGCGACAGCAGCGTCGCGTTCCACGCCATCTTCTACGTCGCTATCTTCCCGACCGCCATCTTCTTCTCTGCGGTCTATACCGAATCGCTGTTCCTCATGCTGACCGTCGCATCGGTGTACTTCGCGCGGCGAGGGAACTTCATCACGAGCGGCATCTTCGGCGCGCTCGCGAGCATGACGCGCGTCGAAGGAATACTCACGGCGCTGCCGCTCGCATACGAGGTATGGCGCGCTTGGCGCGAACGGCGCGGCACGACGCTCGCACGTGGCGCCGCCGGTCTCGCGCTCGTGCCGCTCGGGCTCGGCGTCTACATGTTCTACTTGTACGCGCTGCAAGGCGACCCGCTCGCGTTCTCCAAGGTCCAAGCGCAGTGGGACCGCCACTTCGCGCCGCCGTGGATCAGCATCGCCAACACGATCCAGGCGATCGCGACGCCGCCGTTCTCCAGCGGCACCGTCAATCACATCATCGAGCTCGTGTTCACGCTTGCGTTCCTCGTGCTCATGGTCATCGCGTTCAAGCAGCTGCGGCCGTCGTACGCGTGGTATCTCGCGGCGTCGCTCCTCATGCCGATGTGCACCGCAAGCCTCATGAGCATGCCGCGCTTCGTGCTCGTCGTTTTCCCGGCGTTCATGCTCCTCGCGCTCTGGGGTCGCCGGCCCGCCGTCAACTCGGCGCTCGTCTCGTTCTTCTTGCCGGTGCTCGGGCTGTTCACCGTGCTCTTCGCCGACTGGTACTGGCTCGCGTGAGCTTCGCCCGCCGCATCGCTGCTCGCCGCGGCGTGCGGCAATTCCTCAAGTTCGGCATCGTCGGTGCGTCAGGCGCGCTCGTCAGCTTCGTCATCTTCCACGCGCTGCTCCACTTCAAGCTCGATTTGACCCTCGCGTTCTCGATAGGGTTCATCGCAGGCGGCGTCAACAATTATTGGTGGAACCGCCACTGGACGTTCCGGTCGCAAGGTCACGCCGGCAAGGAGCTCGCGCAGTTCCTCACCGTGTCGGCGATGGCGCTCGTGCTCGGCATAATCATCACGAAATTCATGGATTCTCGATTGCCGCCGTTCACTTTGCGAAACTCGCTCATCTGGCTGTGCGGTACGGTCGGCGGCATGGGCGTGAACTTCTTCCTCAACAAGTACTGGACGTTCCGGCACACGCATCACGTCCAGCCCGACCCCAAAGCCTAGATGCGCGACGCTTCAACGCTGCGCACCCGCCTCGTGCTCGCCGCGATCCTCGTGCTCGGTCTCGCGCTTCGCCTTTACGGCATCCACGACCCGATCATCGACCACCCCGGTTGGCGCCAAGGCGATGAAGCCGCGATAGCGCGCAATTTCGCGCAGCTCCAAGACAACATATTCGCGCCGCAGACCGACTACGACGGACCGCCGCCGAACTACGTCGAGCTCGAGCTTCAGATCGTTCCATTCGCAGCGGCGCAGCTCTACCGGGTCTTCGGCGTCCATGAGATATTCGCGCGGCTGATCGTCGTCGCGTTCAGCCTCGGCACTGTTCTGCTGCTCTACTTCTTCGGCAAGGAGCTCTTCGGCCGGCGCGCGGGGCTCATCGCAGCGCTCTGTTATGCGATCGCGCCGGGCGCGGTCTACTACGGCCGCACGATCACGCCCGACTCGGACATGGTCTTCTTCGTCACCGGAACTTTGCTGTTCTGGTGGCGATGGTGCAAAGGCGGCCGGGCATCGGATTTTTGGTGGGCGACGGCGTTCGGAGCATTTGCGTGGCTCGCGAAACCGCCCGCGCTGCTCGCGCTCGCGCCGATCATCGCCGTCGCGCTCGTGATGCGCGGGCGCAAGGCGCTGACGAGCTGGCACCTATACGCCTTCTTGGCGCTGACGCTCGTGCCGTTCTTCGTCTACTTCCACTATGAGAGCGCGATCGCCGAATGGCATTGGGCAGAGGGCATCACGAGCCAGCACGTCTTGCCGCAACTCGCGGCGGAGCTCACCAAAGGTCCCGCATTCGTCGCAGGCCTGCAGAGCGCGCTCGCGCTGTTGCGCATGCTCGGCTCGACCATCCTCGGACCGGCGCTCTTCGGTCTAACGGCGGTCGCCGGTTTTGCGCTGCCGCGCGATGAGGTGTCACGAGCGCGAGCGTGGCTGTTCGGCGCGTGGGCGGTGGCGCTCGCCGCGTACACGCTCGTCGTCGTCAACGTCGAACGCGTCGACTACTATCTTCTACCTTGGATACCGTTCGCAGCATTGCTCGTCGCCGGCGCGGCAGACAACGTCATCGAACGCCTCGCCACTGCCACGCCGTCGAAGCACGTGACTGCGGCCGCACGCGCCGGGATCGCGGGCGCGATCTTCGTCATCACCTACGCGAACATGCTCCAGATCCACAGCTACTACACGTGGAGCCGGCCCGTGTACTCGGCTGCGACGGAGCTCGACCGCGTGCTCGACCCAGACTGTCTCATCGTCATGGGTCACCTCGACCCGTCCGTGCTCTACACGATCGGACGCAAAGGTTGGGAGGAAGATCCGCTCCAGTGGAACGTCCACGACCAGACGAGCGCGATCGAAAAGGGTGCGTGCTACTACGTCGCGATCGAAATCCCGCGTCTGCGTGCGAATCCAGTGCTCTACCATTTCCTCCAGCGATATCGACGCGTGCCCGTCGCGTCAGGCTGGCAGGTGTACGACATGCGCCACTTCGCGCGGCGCCCTGCGGTCAAGGCACGGGCAGCAGGTTCGGCGTCTCGGACTGCGCCGGCGGCTGCGCCTTCACTTCACCGCTCGTCACCAAGCCCCGGTACGCCACGATCCTCGACTCCAGCCGGTGCTCCTCATCCTGGAGCGCGTAAGCGGCGATGATCGCCTTCGTCAGGTGCGACGCATCGAAGTCGGAGCGGAACGCTTTGAGCTGCAGCGCGATCTCGTGCTGCGACGCGGCGAGCGTCTTGAGCGAATCCGTCAAGCTCGCGCCTACGGTCTCGTAGAGCGGGTAGTTCGCGAGGACGATCTCACGCCGGATCTTCGCCTGATCGATCTGGGCCGATAGCGCTTTGGCGGCGTCGTCTTGCGGCGCGTAACGCAGCGCGCCCGCGATCTCGACTTGCGCGTCGTCGAGCTTGCTGTCGATGAAGGCCGCGCGCGCCTGGAGGAACAGCACGCGTGCGAGGCCCGAGCGGGCGTGCGAGTTGTGCGGATCGAGCTTTAGCGCGAGCGCGTATTCCTTTTCCGCCTCTTCGAGACTGCCGGCTGTGAGCGCGGCATCGCCCTGCGACGTGCGCAGGTCGACGAGACGTTGCGTGAACGCGCCGGCGCAGCCGCTCGCGCCCAGAGCGAGCGCGACGCACGCGATTGCGGCGGCGATCCTATATCTGCGTAGCGGCATTCGTCAGGATCCTCGCGACGTATGCGATGACGGACGCGGCGGGGTCGAGCAGCAGCTGCGAGAGCAGCGTCCCCACGACGGTCGTCAGCACGAGGTATACGAGCATCGCCTTCAGGTCTTCGATCGGACGTTTACCGGAGGCGGTCTGGTCGGTGATGAGTGCGGCGGTCGGGTCGACGATGAGCGTCAGCGTCACCGTCGCCACGCCCGTGATGAGGCCGGAGAGCGAGATCGCCGTCGCCATCGACGAGTGGAGCAGCACGCCGGCATAATATGCGGAAAGTGGACCGGTCACCCAAAAGCCCATGACGACGATGTTCCAGATGAGGAACGACTTCGGCAAATTTTTTGGCGAGTACGCCCACACGTTCAGCCGCGGCGTGCGGATCTCACCGAGGGCGGATACGGCGATGCGCGGCACGAGCAGCCTCGACATCGCCGCCAGCACCGACCCGCGGCGTTCGAATGATTCGATGCCGCGCTGCAACAAGCGCGCCGCGGTCGGGAGCAACAGGCCGCCGATGACCGCACCGAGAGTGGCCGCGAAGATGATGACGCGCACCGCGCCTTCGAACTCGTCGGGCGCTCGGCGTTCGAGCGCGCGGTCGGCGAGCGCAGCGATGAGCGGCATATAGAACAAGCTGAGCAGGCGAGAGAACGTCGCGAATAGATTGAAGAGCGTGAGACCTGTGGCGACGCGATTCGCTCGCACGCCTGCGAGACGCGCGGCGCCCGTCCCCATCTGCAGCGCCTGCGCGAACATGTAGAGCAGCGCCGCTATCGGTAGGAACCAACCCGCTGGGACGTGCAGGTGGTCGGTCACGTTCCCGCCTTACGCCGATTCGGCGAGACCGACCTGCGCTTCGAAGCGCTCGTCGACCGGACCGAGCACAGTGAGCGCGAGTCTGCCCTGCGCGAAGAGCGCGCGTGCAGCCGCGTCCACTTGATCTTTCGTCACAGCTTCGATCTTCGCGACGACTTCGCTCGGCGGCACCGATCTGCCGGATACGAGCTCCGTGCGTCCGAGTCGCAGCATCCGCGTGCTCGTGCTCTCGAGTGAGAGCAGCAGGCCGCCTTTGAGATGTTCCTTCGCGCGCGCGACCTCTTCCGCGGTGACGCCTTTGTCGGCGAGCGACGTCGTTTCGGCGCGGATGAGCGACAGGACTTCGGCCGCGTTCTTCGGCCTCGTCGCCGCGGCGATCGTGAAGATGCCGCCGGTGCGATACATCTGGTGCGACGAATAGACGCTGTAGACCAGGCCCCGCTTCTCGCGGATCTCTTGGAAAAGTCGCGACGCCATGCCGCCGCCGAGGATCGCATCGAGCACGGAGTAGACGTATCGTCGCTCGTCCGAAGCGCTCGTGCCCTCGGCGCCGACGAGGACGTAGACCTGTTCGCAATCGCGCTGCTTGACGACGCTCACCGGCCGGAAGAGCGGCGGCTTCGGATCGGCGTGCGTCGACGCTCCGGCGAGG
>DASQJC010000067.1:0-3927 GCA_035631255.1 Candidatus Eremiobacteraceae bacterium
TCTGCTGCTGTTGATGGGCCGGGAACACGTCGATGATGCGGTCGATCGTCTGCGCGGCGTCGGACGTGTGCAAGGTCGCAAAGACGAGGTGGCCGGTCTCGGCGATCGTCAGGGTCGTCGCGATCGTGTCCATGTCGCGCATTTCGCCGACGAGCACGATGTCTGGGTCTTCGCGGAGCGCCGCGCGGAGCGAGTTCGCGAAGCTGTAGGAATCCTGTCCGATCTCGCGCTGGTTCACCATCGACATCTTATGGTAGTGGAGATACTCGATCGGGTCTTCCATCGTCAGTATGTGGCGCGCCATCGAAGAGTTGATGACGTCCACCATCGCCGCCAGCGCGGTCGACTTGCCTGAGCCCGTCGGACCGGTGACGAGGATGAGTCCGTGCGGCCGGGCGACGAGGTCGCCCATGACCGGTGGAAGGTTGAGTGACGCGAGCGGCGGCACGGTCGACGGGATGGCGCGGAAGACCGCGCCGATCACGCCGCGCTGCTTGAACGCGTTGATACGGAAGCGTCCGAACCCTTTGAGGCCGTGCGAGAAATCGAGCTCGAGATTCTTCTCGAACTTCTCCTTCTGCCCGTCGGTCAAGATGCTGTAGAGCAAACGCTTCGAGTCGTCGGGCGTCAGCTTCGGGAATTCGGTCGGCGATAGCCGGCCGTCGATGCGGAGCATGGGCGGAAGGCCGACGCACATGTGAAGGTCGGACGCGCCGCGTTCGATCGTCACGCGCATCAATTCGTCCATGCGCAGCCCGAGGAGGTCGCTTACGTTTGTCGCCATTCTTTACGCTCGTCTAGACGGTCGATGGAATGCGGGCATGGCACCGGAAAAGGCTCGGCCCGCCTTGCCTCTCCTACTGTATCGGCACGTCGCTACGACTTCCTGACGGCGGTCACTGTGTCACTCCCCGTGTCCCGAACGGCCAGGACCGCAGGGGCGACGAGCATCACGATCGTCAGCGACGCCAAGATCGGCGTGTACGCGGCACCGAGCTCCTGCGGAGCTATGCCGTCAAGCGCATAGCGAAGGAAGACGAGCACACCCAACCACCAGCCGAACCCAGCCCAGCGGCCTTGAGCCGTGGCTGAGGGCTGCGTCCAAAGCGCATACCATGGATGGATGATCGAAAGCGAGTAGAGGGCGGCGGTCAGCGTTCGCCAGATCTCGGCGAGCCGCCGATCCCATGCATATCGGATGATACTCGCGAGAGCGATCGCCGCGAACGCAGTGATGGCGGCGAGTTGCACGATCCGCGGCCACGTCAGCTGCCCGAATAACGGTAGGACGACTCCGGGCAACACCGGGTTGTCTGCAGTGCCGGTCGCGAAGAACGGCATGTCGGCAAGCCACTGCGGCGACATCGCAAGAACGCCGCCATGGCCGACGAGCGAGTACACCGTCTCGATGCCGTTCCAGAACGGCCGGAAAAGCAACGCCGGCAGCGCGATCGAGATGACAGCGCTGAGTATGGCGCCGGTCGCGCCTTTGCGGGCGGCGCGAATGACGAGGAACGGCACGAGCACGATCGACACATATTTCACGGCGATCGATGCCCCGAGCAAGAGCCCCGCGACGAGCGGCAAGTCATCGACGACCGCGAACGCCCAGATCGCCGCCGCGACCATGAGGATGTCGTTGTGCCCGCCGACCGCGGTCTCGTACAGGACGAGCGGATGGAGGGCGAAGCGCGCGGCGTTCTTGACGCGGTCGGAATCGGCGAGTCGACGCATCGCGTGGAACAGTCCGCCGGTCGCCGCGAGCGCCGCGATGGCCGCCGCCACGCGATGCGTCCAGACTTGCGCACCGAGCGTGAAGCCGGCTTCGAGGCGAGCGATCGCGCCGGCGAAAAGCGTCCAAAGCGGACCGTAGTTGTCAGCCGGCGGCGGGTTGCCGTAGAACGCGAGTGCCTGGCGAAGGATCGGATCGGCGGCGGCACTCACAGGAGAACCGAGCAAGTACGGGTTGAGTCCGGCCAGCCCGTAGAGTCTTCCATAGATGACGTATGCGTAGACGTCGCCGGAAAGCGTCACCGTCACCGCGAGCAGCGCCAGGAGCAGCAGCGCTTGGATGCCGACGAGCATTCGCGGTTGCAGTCTACCTTCTATCTCCATCGCGCGCACGATCTGCGCTCCGGCGACCGCGAGGCCCGCGACGAGCGCCCAGAGGCACAAGACGAGACGCCATTCGCCGAGCGCTTGCCACGCGACGTGCAGCGGCAGCGCTATGCCCACCGTGAAGTCGACGTGATGGCGCACGTCGTTGAAATCGACGAGGCCGCTTGCGATCGACGCGCTCGTGAAGGCATACGCGATGATGAGCAGCACCGCCAGCGCCGTCCATCGTATTAGCTTCATGCCGAGGCCTCGGCGTTGCGCTTCATCCGCGCGATGATGATCGGGATTATGAGGTACGCGCATGTCGCGAGGATCGGAACCCACGCGGGCATCCAGCCCGAGATCGTATCGACGGTATAGCACCCGAACACGAAAATACCGAACCACCACGCATACGTCGCCCACGCGCCCTCGCACGCGATCGCGGGCGCGAGCCACAGGCCATACCACGGGTGCATCGAGGGCAGCGAGATGAGGAGCGCGGTGACCGAGCGCCATACGTGGCGCATGTCGTAGCGGCGCAAGCAGAGCAGCGCGCCGATGACGACAAGAGCGCCGGCTACCGAGAGCGCCGCGAGCTGCACGATCCTCGCCCAGGAAAGGATGCCGAAGACCGGCACTTGCGGCAACGCATTGAAGGCGGGCACGTTGCCGAGCCCGGCGCCGAAGATCGGCATGTTCGCGAGCCACTCGAACGACATCGCGAAGCGGCTGCCGTTCGATGCGAGCGCTTGGGATCCGGCGGCGCCCGCTTGGAACGGCCGCGCGCAGAGCACCGGGATGACGATCGCGAGGATCGCGCATAGGACTGCACCGAGCCATCCGCGGCGGCGTGCTCGCACGACGAGGAACGGCAGCGCGATCGCGGCGACATACTTGACGGCGATCGCGCAGCCTGCGAGGATGCCGGCGATGAGCGGCAGGTCATCGACGATCGCGAACGCCCATACGGCGGGCGCGACCATGAGCATGTCGTTGTGGCCGCCGACCGCACACTCGTAGAGCACGAGCGGATGAAACGCGAAGCGGCCCGCGCTTTGCACGCGCTGAGATTCCGGCTCGCGCCGAAGCGCGTAGAGAATGCCGGCCAGTGCGGCAAGCGCTGCGACGATCGCGGCAGCCCGAAACGACCACGCGCTCCAGAGCAGATCGGCGCCGTTCAGAAGTTTTGACTGCAGTCCGGCGAGCAGCGTCCAAAGGGGACCATACGGATCTTCGAACGGCACTTTGCCCGCGAACGTCAGTATCTGCGCGAGGATCGGATCGCCCAGATGCGTGACGTCGCCAAAAGCGTACGGATTGATGCCGTGGACGCCGTATAAGCGTCCGTACATGACGTAGAAATAGACGTCGCTCGACTGGATGATCGCGAATGCGCTGAGCGCCGCGCACGCGATGGCGAATGAAACGAGCAGCGCGGCCCGCTGACTACGCTCGACGCACGACAGCGATTTGACGAGGGCGACGCCGCACGCTGCGATCGCGGCGAGCATCGACCAGACGACGAGCACGACGTCCCAACCGGGCGATGCCGCCTGCACGACGTGGATCGGGAACGCATATGCCGCCGAGTACGGCGTTCGCGTGTAGGCGTCGTAGAACGATTCATGCGCCGCAAGCGCCGATGCCCCGAGCGACCCGCCGACTGCGAGTACGACGATCGCACCGAGCCAGACGGTCCAATGCGCCCTCTTCATTTGATCGCCGGCATCGTCGTCGGTCCGAATCGGAACACCGTCACCTGATCGCGCGAGTACACCGGACGCAACGCGCCTTTGCGCACGTCGTCGTCCAGGACGCGCCAGTCGA
>DASQJC010000068.1:0-6864 GCA_035631255.1 Candidatus Eremiobacteraceae bacterium
GACGACGTCCAGACCATGCCGCTCGAATATCCGCTGTGCCGATCGTAACGAGAAGTACGAGAAATGCTCGTGGTAGATCGTATCGAACTCGCCCGATTCGAGCATGCGCAAGAGGTGCGGGAACTCGAACGTCGCTGTGCCGTCGCCTTTGAGGATGAGACCGACGCCCGCGACGAAATCGTTGACATCCGGTACGTGCGCCAATACGTTGTTCGCGACGACAAGGTCGGCTCGGACGCCGTCCGTCGCGAGCCGCGTGGCCAGTGAAACGCCGAAGAACTCGCTGACGGTCGGTACGCCTCCCGCTTGAGCGACGCGCGCGACGTTCGTCGCCGGCTCCACCCCGAGCACAGGCACGCGTTGCGCTTGGAACTCCTTGAGCAGGTAGCCGTCGTTGCTCGCGAGCTCGACGACGAGAGCGTCTTCATCGAGACCGAGCCGTTTCGTCGCGTTCGCCGCGTAGGCGCGCGCGTGTGAGGTCCACGTATCGGAGTACGACGAGAAATACGCGTAGTCGCCGAAGATACGCTCGCGGCTCGCTACCGCCGGTACTTGCACGAGCCAGCAATTCTCGCAGACGTAAGCGCGCAACGGATAGAGTTCGTCGCGCGCCTGGGAGCCGGGTTCGACGAGCGCGTTCGACAACGGCGACATGCCGAGATCGATGACCTCGCTCTTCAGCGCCGCGCCGCATGATAGACACGCCGGCCTTGCGGTCACGATTTCAGCGCCTCATAGCGAGCGATGTCTCGTGAGATCAAATCGCGTGTCGGTTTCCCTGCGGCGTGATCCCGATGCCACTCGACCGTCCATCGGATCGCGTCGTCTAGTGGGATCCGGCCGCACCAATCGAGCAGGCGCGTCGCCTTCGTGCTGTCCAGACGAAGCACGCCTCGCTCGGGCACATGAGCCCCGTCGTCGCGGCGCCACGACGCGCCATCGCCCCAAGCGGTGGCGACCGCATCGGCCACGGCGTGGACCGGCACTTCATGGTCGGAGCCCGGTCCGAAGTTCCACGGCTGCGCGAACGACGCGGGGTCCGCGAAGAGCATCTCCGCGAGCCTGAGATAACCCGCGATCGGGTCGAGCGCGTGCTGCCATGGCCGGATATCATCAGGCCGGCGGATTTGCGCAGGGTGACCTCCGTCGAAAGCGCGAAGCATGTCCGGCACGAGTCGATCGCGAGCCGCGTCACCGCCGCCGACGACATTGCCCGCACGCGCGGTCGCGATGCGCTCGCCGCCGAAGAACGCGCTTCGATACGCCGCAGCGACGATCTCTGCCCCTGCCTTGCTCGCCGAATATGGATCGTCGCCGCCAAGCGGGTCTTCTTCTACGTGACGGCGCGACGGGTCCGACACTGCATAGCACTTGTCGCTCGTGACGATCACTGCGGCGCGCACCGAACGCGACGACCGCAACGCGTCTAAGAGGTTTGCCGTCCCCACCGTGTTGACCGAGAACGTCCGAGCAGGCTGTTCGTACGAAAGACGCACGAGCGATTGCGCCGCAAGATGGATGACGATATCGGGCGATGCTTCATCGAGGGCCTTTCTCAAGGCCGGCGCATCGCGGATATCGGCGATCGTCGAGACGATGTCAGCGCCCAGACCGCAGTCGCAGAACGGCGAGCTCTCATCCGGCTCCAGCGCGAAGCCCGTGACGCGTGCGCCGGCGTCGATGAGCCAAGCGCAGAGCCACGTTCCCTTGAACCCGGTGTGCCCTGTGACGAATGCGCGCTTCCCTCTCCAGAAAGCTCGATTCATCCCCACACTTTCCACGGCGCTTTGCCCGACGCCCAAAGCTCGTTGAGGAGTTCTTTGTCGCGCAGCGTATCGAGAGGCTGCCAGAACCCGCGATGGAGAAAAGCGGAGAGCTGCCCATCTTTCGCGAGCCGCTCCATCGGCGCTCGTTCCCACGCGGTGTCGTCGCTCTCGATGTAGTCGATCGCTTTCGGCGAGAGCACGAAGTAGCCGCCGTTCACCAAGCCGCCGTCTTTCGGCTTCTCTTCGAACGCCGATATCTTCGACCCGTCCATCGTCAGGACGCCGAATCGTCCGGGCGGCTGCGTCGCCGTCACGGTGGCGAGCGTCCTGCTGCTCTTGTGGAACGCGATGAGCTTGCCGATGTCGACGTTCGAAACGCCGTCGCCGTACGTGAAACAGAAGTCTTCGCCGGCGACGTGATCTCGCACGCGACGCAGACGTCCGCCGGTCGCGGTGTCATCACCGGTATCGACAAGGGTCACGCGCCAAGGCTCGGCGCTCGTCTGATGGACTTCCATCTCGCGTTTGCGCATATCGAAGGTGACGTCGGAGACGTGGAGAGCGTAGTTGGCGAAGTATTCCTTGATCATGTAGCCCTTGTAGCCGCAGCAGATCACGAAGTCGTCGATGCCGTGGGCTGAATAGGTCTTCATGATGTGCCAAAGCACGGGCTTGCCGCCGATCTCGACCATCGGCTTCGGCCGCAGGTGCGTCTCCTCTGCGATGCGCGTGCCGTAGCCGCCGGCCAGGATGACCGCCTTCATATCATAGATTATCGGTCGCGGTGCGCATTTTCCAAGGGTCGGGACACACCGTGGGTCCTAACCCGAAAACAGCGAACTGCCGATTCGTTGATTATGCCGTCAACCGTCGCCATCGGCGTCATGGCCCATAACGAGGAAGCCAACATCGCGCGGCTTCTCGATAGCGTCCTGGCCCAGACGGCCCTATCGAGCATCTCCCGCGTCGTCGTCGTCGCCAGCGGCTGCACCGACAAGACCTGCGAGATCGTCGAATCGTATTGCGGCAAGGATCCGCGCATCTCGCTCGTCGCCGAGGCGCAGCGGGGCGGCAAGGTCACGGCCATCAACGCCTTCATGACCTCGTCGCCTGAAAGCATCCTCGCCATCTCCGGCGCCGACATGGTGTACGCGCCGACGACGATCGAGGCGCTGCTCGCCCCCTTTGATGACCCGGACGTCGGCATGGTTGGCTCGCATCCGGTGCCCCTCAACGACACGTCGACCTTCGTCGGATTCTCGGTCAACTTGCTGTGGAAACTCCACCACGAGATCTCGCTCATCGTTCCGAAGATGGGCGAGCTCATCGCCTTCAGGAACGTCTTCCGCGGCCTCGATCCCGACATGCTCGCCGATGAGGTGCAGATAGAACGGGGCATCAAAGCAGTCGGTTTCAAGACGGCCTACGCGCCGGACGCCATCATCTACAACCGTGGTCCGGAGACCGTCCGAGAATTCGTCGCACAACGAAGCCGCTGGGTCGCCCACAACCTTCAAGTGCAGCGCACGCACCGGTACGGCGTTTCCACCTGGAACGGATCGACGCTCGGACGTGCCGCGCTCGCCGTTTGGAAAAAGGATCATCCGCGCCTCGATTGGTTCCTCGGAACCGCGGCGCTCGAGATGTATTGCCGCATGCGCGGCATGCTCGCGCGCACGACGGCGACGAGCAAGGATGGACGCTTGTGGGAGCAGCAGGCGTCGACCAAAGACGTCGTCCGCGGCGCCGACCCGATCCCCCACGGCGTGAAATAGCCCTTCGAGGACTCAGCCGAGCGCAGCTCGCATCGCTTCGAGCGGTGCGTCGACGCTTGTCCACCACCTGAACGACTGCGCACCCTGATGGAGCAGCAACGGTAATCCATCCGTGCGCGACTTGCCGATGCGGTCCGGCACCGGCGATCTCGGCGCGCGATAATTGAGGTCGAAGACGTGCGTCGCGCCCTCTATCGTGTCGAGCACATCGGCCGGTATGTCGGTGTCGTAAGGCAGCGCACTCACGAGCACGTCTGGCCGCGAATCCGGCGCTTCGCCGATCTCGGCAGACGTGAGCGGATTTCGAGACCAGCACATGACGCGCAGCGCGTTGCGCCGCACGACAGCCTGAGCGATCGCGCGCGCAGCCGGTCCGCTTCCGAGGAAACAGAATATGAGCCGCCTCGGCTCGAGCTTCCATACGTCCATGAGAGCGTCGACGAAGCCTGACCCGTCCGTGTTGTGCCCGGTGAGTTTGCCTTTTTCGATACGCACCGTGTTCACGGCAAGAGCTGATTGTGCGACGTCGGTGAGCGCGTCGACGAACGGCAAGATCGCTTCCTTGAGCGGCGTCGTCACGTTGAAGCCGGCGAAGTCCGCGCGCAGCCGCTCGATGGCGGATGCGAGTTCCTCCTTGGCCACGCGAAGCGCCTCGTAGGTCGCATCGATCCCTGTCGCGACGAACGCCGCGTTCTGCATCGCCGGCGACAACGAGTGTCCGACCGGGTCGCCGATAAGCGCGTATTTCGCAGGCACGGTCAGATGCGGCGCGGCGCGACACGCGCGCGCACGGGCCGTTCGAGCCAACGTACGAACTTCGTCGTGAAGAATTCGCGAGCCGAAAGCGGCTCGACGAGGATCGCTCGCATCCCGACGAGTTTGCCGCCGAGAACGTCCGTGAAGAGCTGGTCGCCGACGACGGCGACTTGAGCGGCCGGCAGCGACATCACGCGAAGCGCTCCGCGAAAAGCGGCGGGCGACGGTTTGAAGGCGGCCTTGATGATCGGGATCGATAGACGCCGCGCGACGTCGCTTGCGCGCTGCGTGTAGTTGTTCGTCAGTACGCACGACGCGATGCCGGCTTCGTTCAGCTGCCTCACCCAGTCTCCGACGACGCCGGGCACGTCGGCTGTGTTCCACGGAACGAGCGTGTTGTCGAGGTCGAGGACGAGACCGCGCACGCCCCACTGCGTGAGCCACGCGGCGCTTATCTGTTCGACGCTTTCGACGTGAGCGTCCGGGGTGACGTAATCCAGGAGGCCCACGCGCTACGACGCGTCAGTGGACGCGGAACGGCTCCGCACGCAAGCGATGGACGGTCTCGACGAAGCGAATCGTCCCGGCCTGGCTGTTCATCACGATCGAGTGCGTGCGGGCGCCGTTGCCGAAGAACCGGACGCCGCGGACGAGATCACCGTCGGTGATGCCCGTCGCGACGAACGAGACATCGGCCGTGCGCACGAGATCGTCCATCGTCAGCACTTTCGTGACGTCGTCGAACCCCATCTCTTTGGCGCGCTTCACTTCATCGTCGTTGCGCGGCTCGAGCCGGCCCATGAATCCGCCGCCTAGACACTTGAGCGCGGCTGCGGCGAGCACGCCCTCAGGCGCACCGCCCGTCCCCATCGCCACGTGGACGCCCGTGTTCTCGACCGAGGTCGCGATGCACGCATCGACGTCGCCGTCGGAGATGAGCTTGATCTTCGAACCCGCCGCCCGGACGTCTTCGATGAGCTGCTTGTGGCGAGGGCGGTCGAGGATGATGACCGTGATGTCGTCGATCGGACGCTCGAGCGCGTTTGCGACGACTTGGAGATTTTCTTTGACGGTCGCGTCGATGTGGACGAACGGAGCGGCTTTCGGTCCGACGGCGAGTTTCTTCATATATGTGTCGGGCGCGTTGAGCAATCCGCCCTTTTCGGAAACCGCGAGCACCGCGATCGAATTCGGCAAGCCGTTCGCGACGAGGTTCGTGCCTTCGACCGGGTCGACCGCGATGTCGACCTCGACACCGCCCTTGCCGACCTCCTCGCCGATGAAGAGCATCGGTGCTTCGTCGCGTTCCCCTTCGCCGATGACGATCCGGCCGCGGATGTCCATGTTGTTGAGGACTTCGCGCATCTTCTCGACGGCGGCGCCGTCGGCAAGGTCGCGCTGCCCCTTGCCCATCCATCGCGATGCGGCGAGCGCCGCCGCTTCGGTCACTTTGACGAACTCGAGGGTGTTCAAGTCGCTGTCTCCTCTGTCACGAAGGCAAGTCGGCCCAGCGCGCGACGACGTCGTGGACCGATTGAGCGGCACCGCTGCGCGCCACCGTCAATGTGCGATTTTGGATGTCGCTGCCCGACGCGTCGCGCTCGCCCGTCGCCCACGAGCCGCGCGTGTACTTGTATTGAAGGATGGTGCCGCCCGCGAGCGGGATCGTCGCCGTCCAGACGTTCCCCGGCTGCGGCGACAGCCGGATCGCGTTCGCCGTCCAGTTCTGCGCATTCGTCGCCAAATAGACCGTCGCGTCGGGCGGCGTGTTCACGGGCACTCGCACCTGGAACGTCACTGCCACGGCCGGAGCGGTCGCAGCCTGCGCGAACGGATGCGTCGACACGGACGCTTCGAATGCGTTGCCGCTGCTCGGATCGGTGCGCAGCTCGACATACGCGCCGAGCGGCACCGAGCCGACGGCCGATGCGGCCGCCACGAGCTTGTATGCGACTCCGTCCGTGCCGACTATGTAGCCGTCCTGCATGATGACCGCGCGCGTGTCGACGAGATCGTATTCGGCGTCGACTTCGACGATGCGGCCCGACGAATCAGCGACGACATGCACCGGTTCGCCGATCTTGATGTCGGCAAGCGACGCAGACTCCCAGTCACCGCCGATCGCACGCTGCCGGATCTTCGCACCGGGCGGTACCGTGATCACGACCGAGCCCGAAGGAGCCGCGATCGTCAACACCGCGCCTGACGGACTGACCGCGATCGAACTGAGCGCGCCGGCAACGGGCACCGCAGGCTGCGGCGACGACGTCACCGTCGCGAACGACAACACCGCAGCGATCGTCGCGTGAAGACCCACCATGTCCCGCCACACTTTTGACCGATGAGAAATCGCGCCCTCTCCGAGTAGATGTGGTATGCCGACCGAAGGTCGGTCGAGCTGAAGCTCGACCGCTACACGACACTTCAAATGCGACGAGGACCGTTCGGCGGTACGGCGAAGCCGAACGCCGTGCAGGCCGCATCCTCGCAACCGCGGCCCGACGGGTCTGCGATCGGCCTGGTCGGCCGCGTTCGTGTTCTTCTACCACCGAAAGCGCGCGTCGGAG
>DASQJC010000069.1:0-2865 GCA_035631255.1 Candidatus Eremiobacteraceae bacterium
CAAGACTCCGAAGAAGCCCTCAACCGCCGGCTCGTCCGAGAAGAGCGCCAGCGTCGCGCTCGAGGGAAAAAAGGCGCCCGCGTTCGAGCTGCTCGACGCCGACGGCAAGCCTGTCGCGCTGAAAGATCTGATCGGATCGAGCAACCTGGTCCTCTATTTCTATCCCAAAGACATGACGCCCGGGTGCACGATCGAGGCGTGCAGCTTCCGCGACAATATCGCGCCGATCAAAAAGCTCGGCGCCAAAGTCGTCGGCATCAGCGGCGACTCGACCGATTCGCACGGCAAGTTTATCGCCAAGCATGACCTCAACTTCCCGTTGCTGGCCGATCCGGGCAACAAGGTCTGCAAGCTCTACGGCGTGTACAAGATGAAGTCCCTTTACGGGCGCCAGTTCCTGGGAATCGAGCGTACGACCTTTGTCATCGACAAGGCGGGCATCGTGCGCCGGGTGTTTCCTAAGGTCAAGGTAAATGGCCACACCGAGGAAGTGATCGAAGCGCTGAAAGAGATCGCATAGGTGACGAGGCTGAGGGCGGTGCTCAACTATCAGCAACCTAACCCCTAGCCCCTTCCCATGAATGGGAAGGGGAACCGGACGCGGACGGGCGGAAACAGTCGCGGAGAAGGCCGGCGAAAAAAGGGCGACGCGCCGGCTGGTTCAGCCGGCGCGTCGCTTACCAACTCAGCAATCGGTCGGTCGCGCAATCACTAGGGACCAGCTACGAACGGGCAATCGTGCTCGCCGGCCACGGGCGCCGGCGCACCCGGTATCGTCGCATTCAGCGACGGCGAGTGATTGAAATCGAACATGTCCTGCAGACGGCTCGCGTTGGCGTCGCGCAGCGTCAGATGCGATCCGTCGGGCAGGAAGCGCTGCTCGATGAACGCCAGCATCGACGTGTGATCGCCGACCATGTGCGAGACGTAATGCGGCTTGGCGAAGGGCGAGATCACGACGAACGGAACTCGGAAGCCCAGCTGATTGAAGTTCGCGCATGCGGCCGGATACGGCGCCGTCTCCTGCATGAACGCCGGGCAGATGCTCAAAGCGTCGTTCTCGCTGAACTCGCAATTGGCGCCGCCGCCGGGTAGCAGGCTCGCGGGCTGATTGGACAGGTCTTCGCACAGGCCCGGATCGATGCCATCGGGATTGAGCGCTCCGCCCTGCGATGCGGCCGGCGGCGGGACGTGGTCGTAGAATCCGCCGTGCTCGTCGTAGGTCAGGAAGATGACTGTGTCCTTCCAGTTGGGGCCATTGCGGACAGCATTGATGACCTGCGAGGTAACGAACTGTCCGGCGCGGATATCGAATGGCGGATGTTCGTCGGTCTCGTAGACGTGACCGTTGATGACCTGGTCGGGGGCAAACGACGGATCGACGAACGACACGGCCGGCAACGTGCCGTTGGCCGCGTCGGTCATAAAATTGTTACCGCCGAATGGGCTTGGGCCACTTACCGTGCGCGCGTGCGCTACCAGGAACGGAACGTGGTTGCCGCGGAAGATCACCGAGGTCGGCAGATCGACGAAGTAGTTAAGCCACGTCACGCGGTTCGCGTCGAGCAGATCGAAGATCGAGCCGGTTATCGGCTGGTAACCGACACTGGTGTTGAGCGGCGAGGGGTTGGCGGGATTGATGCCGGGCGGGAAGATTTCGTTGGTCGTGGTGTGACCGAACGACGTCGCCGCCATCTCATATGAGCGGTTGGGGAAGGTCGGCCCGACGACGGAGCAGAAGTAACGATCGTCGATCGCGAACGTCTGCGCCAGGGCATAGTAGAACGGCAGATCGTCCTGCGTGTAGAAGCCCATCGTGTCGTCCGCGTCCGGCTCGGTCGTGTCGGGTTGCTCGGTTATGTCGTTGAATCGCACGAACCCGTCGTTGAGGGTCGACAACAGCGCGTTGGCTGGATCCGCGAAGTTGGCCTCGGAATGGCTGGCAGTCCACCCGTGATCCAGGTCCGGGCCCGGACAGTAATTGAAATCGTGAAAGGACGTGACCGTGCTGCCGTCGTCGTCAAGGTTCGAGTTGGTGCAGTTCAGGTTTCCCATCATGTCGAAGGTGCAGGTGAGCCCGTCGACGCAGCTGTGATCGCTGTTCTTACATGCGCCCGCGTGATACGGGCTGCCGGGCGCATACGGTAGCGCGCCGAAGTAGTTATCGAACGAATGGTTCTCCTGCATGATGATGATTACGTGATTGACCTTGTGGACGTCGCCGTCAGCGTGGACGGTCGCGACCGACAATCCCAAGGCGGCGATCATGCCGAGCAAGGTACTTACTACGATCCCGCTGCGTCTCATCGTTTCCTCCTGCGATTCGACGGGGTTTATGTTCTGGCGTGCGCTACCCCCGAAGCAGCGCGCATCAGGCACAAATCAGATTGTGCGCAACGTGATAAAAGGCCCGTCGCTGCTGAAACGCAAGGCAAAATCGTACGACGGCGCAGTCGCGATGCGCCTAGATGAGTCTAGACGATTCAGGTTGGGTCGATTTTTAGGTGTCTGCGGCGCGCCGCATGCCTTCAGGAAGCGGCGTTGGCTGCGGTCGTCCCGAGCAGGTTGTCGCGCAGAAAGGCTCGCAGCTCAGGTCCGACGCGCTTGCCAAGATCGTGCGAGGCTTGCGGGAAATACGTCTGGACCTTTGCCCCGCGCGCCTTGAGCGCGTTCGCGAGATCGACCGCCTGATCCACTGGCATCCGATTATCCTGCTGTCCGTGCATGATCAGCACGCTGACGTCGAGCCTCGCCGGCAGGTGAGCCATCACGCTGCGCTCCTTCAGGATTCGTTTGCTCGGCCACACTTCGCGCAGGATCGAGAGTTTGGTGCGTAGCGGAGCTTTCGGCCATAGCGAGAGCGGA
>DASQJC010000070.1:0-5889 GCA_035631255.1 Candidatus Eremiobacteraceae bacterium
CCGTGAACTCGACGCTGAACCCACTTCTATCACCGAACCCTATGAACAGGATCGGGTGGGCCAGACCGAAGTCGAGCTCACGCACCTGACATCCAAGCACCTCTCGGAACATCGCGACGAAACGATCACGGTACTCCGGACGCACGAAGAGATGCACCCGGGCGCCGATCGCAGTGATCAATCTCGATCGCCCGATCTATCCTGCGCGTGCATCGGATTTCGTTATCGGCATCGGATCGATCTTGAAGAGGTCGACAAACGTGCCGAGCAGCTTTTTGTTGCCGGTTAGTCCGACAGCGCCGCTCTTGATCGCTTCGACTGCCGTCATCTCACGGTTCAAGAGCGCCTTGATCGCCGGCCCAGCTTCGATCTTGAGCTGTGCGTCAGCCAAGGGCCCCGCACCGACTTCGATACGGCCGTCATCGACTTTGATGTGCAAGACGACATCGCCCATGCGCAATTCGAATGACGTGTGGATGCCCTTCGCAGCATTCGGCTGGAAGGTCGTACGGAAGGCCGTGATCATGGAATCGATCGTGACGACCTCGTCGGGCCGCGGATCACCGAGCTGTTTTGCTCCCCACCGCCCGAGGCCGATGACGATATCTTCGAGCTCCGCTCCGTATTCGGTCAACTCGTAGACGATCGCTCGTTCGGGCCGCGCCAGCGCGCGACGTCGGACGATGCCTGCTTCTTCGAGTTCTTTCAACCGCGATGTGAGGATGTTCGTCGGAATTCCAGGCAAGCCGCGATGGAGATCGGTGAAGCGCTTGGGGCCCACGAGCAGATCGCGGATGACGAGCATGCTCCATCGTTCGCCGATGACCTCGAGCGCTCGGGCGAATCCGCAGTACTGGCCGTAGCCTCGTGCCTTCATGGACCCATCATATCATAAAGTTGTTTTAAAAAATACTACTTGCTTTTTGCAAGTGTAGTGGTATAATGAGAGCAATTCGACGCTCTGATCCTCGGTTCGGGACGACTACCACTCCAGCGATAAAGGAGCCAAGCTATGAGAACCCCCGTCATCGTCACCGTCTCGCGAATCCTTCTCGGCCTGCTTTTCGCGCTCGCGGGATCGAGTGGTTTCATCTTCAGCGCTATCGGCAATCCGCCACCGGTTCCTGGACTTGCCGGAGATTTCCAACACGTTTTCTTCGCGTCGCACTGGGTGCTGTACGTGGACGCAGTCGAGTTCGCAATCGGTGTCCTCCTGCTGTCGAACCGATATATCATCCTCGCGCTGACGATGCTCGGCGCGGTCCTCTCGAACATCCTCGTCTTCCATATCACGATGCAGCCGTTCGGGATCGTGCCTGGCGCGATCGCGACTGGTCTCTGGTTCGTCCTCTTCCGGCACTACCGTGCGAGCTTCGCGCCTCTGTTCGTCAAGAATCAGAGCGCGAGCGTGGCGGCGGCGCCGGCTCTTCACCTCGTCAAGGCGCAGCGCGCTCTCGCCTCTTAGGGCGCGAGCAGCTCGAAAGGAGAATCGACATGGCGATCAACCCGTACATCCACTTCAACGGCAATGCAGAAGAAGCGCTCAACCACTACCGCGACGCATTGGGCGGCGACCTCCAGATCATGCGCTTCGCCGGTTCGCCGGCCGAGAGTTGCGCGCCGGACGGATGGGGCGATAAAGTGCTCCACGGTGCGCTGCAGACGAGCGTCGGACTGCTTCTCGCAAGCGACGCGTCGACGGATCAGGTCCGCAACCCGGGAGACAACATCGAGGTCGCGGTTCAGGTCGACAGCGAATCCGATGCCGAGCGGATCTTCTCGAAACTCGGACAAGACGGAAACATCACGATGCCGCTTTCCGAGACGTTCTTCAGCCCGAAGTTCGGCATGCTCGTCGATAAGTTCGGGATCAAGTGGCTCATCGTGACGGCGGTGGCTGCGGCGGCAGCGGCCTAGGGTCGAATGAAACATGGAGGTCCGCGGCGGTCGAGCTAAAGCTCGACCGCTACATTTTATTGCGGGGTTTACGATTCTTCTTGGGGAGCCGCGGTCGGGGCAATCGCGCGAGGTCGATCCCATTTTAGAAGCCGCGCTAGTCGACGAAGAGGTTGTTCGATCGCGCCGACGAGCCGGTCACGCGTCTTGGGCACCATGACGTATCGCTCGACGAAGAGCCAACCGAGCGCGCCGGCGAGCACGCCCGCGATCATCGCTAGGATGAGGTTCTGTCCGCCCGAGAACGCATACCACGCCTCGACCGGATCGTGATAGAGGTAGATGCTGTATGCCGCGACGCCGACCCACGCAAGCCATGGATGTGCGAGAACGCGTTGCACCATACCGTTGGCGACGCCGGCAAGCACGAGGAAGAACGCCGCCACTTGCCACCATAGTTGGTTCTGCAGGGCGTAGTCGAGGTGGCCTTTCGGTTCGAGCCACAGCGAACCGAGGACACCCGCGACAAAAAGTCCGAGCGCAAAACGGTTGATCTTGCTTCCGCGTATCGCCAGATCGGCGGCGATGATGCCGAGCAAGAATCCGGGGAGCGTCGCGAAATCGATCTGGCTCAACAGGAAATGGTAGACGACGAGCGTTGCGGCCATGAGCGCATAGATCGTCCATGGCCAGCGGATGTAAAGCCACAAGATGATCGGGAAGACGAGGTACCAACGGAACTCGACCGCGAGCGTCCAGAACGAGCCGCATAGGTTCGTGGCACTGTTGAGGAAGAACAGCTGTCCGACGCCGTTCGAGAAGGTCGGCGGCAGCTTCACCGCCGGCCACGGCAGCTCGAACCCTCGCGCGACGACGACGAGCGATACCACGAGCAGCGCCAAGAACGCGACCCAATAAGCCGGCACGATACGGATGACGCGACGGCAATAGAAGCGCAAGATATCGAAGTTGACGGCATCCGTGTCGAATCGACGGCGCAAGATCGGGTACGCCAGACAGAAGCCGGAGATGACGAAGAAGAGGTCGACGCCGTGCGCACCCTCCTCAAGTGCGTGGTACGTCCACCCTTGATGGAGGTCCATCGTGTATTTCGCCCCATGGCACGCGACGACGAGGAGAATAGCGATGCCGCGCAGGCCGTCCATGTACGCGAGATGCTGCGTTCGCGCGCTCTGCGCGGGCGAAGCGGGGCCGCTCGCGGTGGTCGTGTTTTGGCTCACGTCGAGCTGAAGGTCGAAACCGCCCTCGCCGCATAAGCGATGGGCATCATGCTGAAACGCTGCACTCTACCTATTATTATCGTCCTGACGCTCGCGGTTCGGAGCCAAGCGCTCGCGGATTCGAACGTCGAGCTCGTCGGCCACGATCCGCTCTATAACCGCGGCATGAATGCCGCGCTTGCGCTGTACGATCACTACGTCTACGTCGGCGATCGGACGGATGGGTCATCGGTGTGCGTCGGCGCGACTGGCCTGCCTTCGGGGACCACGTGTCCGCATCCGCATCCCGGCATACTTGTCGTCGATGTCAAGGACCCGTCGAAGCCGTCGGTCGTCGGTGAGATCGGCCCGCCGCACGCTGGACTCGTCGGCATCACGACCCGCGAGCTGCGCGTTTGGCCGGCGAAAAAGCTGCTCATCGTGATGGATTTCCGTTGCAGCTCGGTGATCCACGCGTGTGCGAAGGGAACGGACAAAGACTTCCCGTTCGACATCTCGTTCTACGACTTGAGCGACCCCGTGCACCCGCGCTTCATCTCGAAGTACGTGCCGACGTCGCACGACGGCCGAGCGGTGAAGCCGCACGAGATGTTCTTATGGATCGATCCGAACGATGCGGATCGCGCCCTGCTCTTCATATCGACGCCGACGATCGAAACCGATCCGGCTTTGCCGAATCTCATCGTCGCCGACATCAGCCAAGTCGGCGCCGGCGGTGAGGTTAGCGAAGTCGCCGAGGGCAACTGGAACCGCCTCTTCCCCGGCACGAATCACCCCGACTATCCATTCATATCCGAGAGCAAGGGTGTCTGCGGTCCTTACGACTGCAATCTGTTCGTCCATTCGGTCAGCGTTTCACCCGACGGCCACCGCGCGTATCTATCTATGGAAGCTGGACAATTCCTCATTCTCGACACCGCGTCGGTCGCACGCGCCAAGGCAGGCGACCCGGTCTTCTCACTCAACTCCGATCTCGTGACGAAACCTGTTGATCGACCGACGTGGGATCAGACGCCGCCGGCGCCGACCGCCATTCCCGCGAACTGCAAGAAAGACTGCCCGAACGGCCATTCCGCGGTGAAGGTGCCGGGTCGCGCCCTCGTGCTGACGACGGATGAGGTCTACGGAACGTTCACGTCGCCGTCGGGCGGCTGCCCGTGGGGTTGGGAACATCTCATCGACGTGAGCGACGAAGCGCATCCGAAGATCGTCGGCGAGTACAAGATCCCGCAGGATGCTAAATCGTTCTGCGGCACTGCGGGCGACGATGCGAATACGGATGCCTACACGAGCTTCTCGTCGCACAACCCGACGGTTCTCCACGATCTTGCGATCGCGACGTGGCATTCGGGAGGCCTCCAAATCGTCGACATCAGCGATCCGGCACATCCCGCACAAACGGGTTCATATCTGCCTGAACCGCTCGGCCACGTCGCGACTGAAGATCCAGCGCTCGGACGTGGAGCGAGTCATGTCGCCTTCTGGAGTTACCCGATCATAAAGAACGGCCTGATCTATCTCATCGACGTCCGCAACGGGCTGTATATATTGCGCTACACCGGTCCTCATGCAGATGAGGTGTCGCGAGTGAAATTCCTCGAGGGCAATTCAGACCTCGGCGACGGCGCCACACCGTAACGCCGAAGCCGCAGGCTCCCAAGAGAAGAAGGAGCGGTCGAGCTTCAGCTCGACCGCCGCGGTCTCACTAGGTAAGACCGTTATCGCCGCTTTATCCGATAGAGAACATGCCGCTGCAGCCGGTTTCCGGGCTCGATACGCGGGTGATCGAAATCGCCGGCGGGGTCTCTCGTCATGCCAAGCCGCTCCATGACGCGCTGCGAGCGTAGGTTGATCGCCGACGTCATGGCGACGACCTCTTCGACTTGAAGCTTTTCGAACGCGAAGTCGAGCGCCGCACGCGCGCCTTCGGTCGCGTAGCCTTTTCCCCAGAGCTCGAAAGGGAGGCGCCACCCGACCTCGATTGCGGGCGTGAAGGGCGCCTCGAACGGCACAGCTTGCAGTGCGATGACGCCACCGAACGATGGCCCTTCTTTAGGCTCGAGAACCCACCAGCCGTAACCGTTCGTGTCGAGCGCTGCACGGATAAGCGCGGCGATAGAGATCGCCTTGGCGCGATCGTATGTGCCGGGAAAGAATTCCATGACGCGTTCGTCCGCGCCCATCGCGATCCACGGCTCGATATCCGAGTCTTGCCAGGTGCGGAGCTGGAGCCGCGGTGCGTAGATCGTCGGCGCGGGCGTCATCGCAAATGAGTTGATGGCGCGGTGCGGTGCGACCTTCAAATTTGCGAGGCCGCGGCGGTCGAGCTGAGGCTCGACCGCTACAACTCCGCAATGCGAGGTCGCGGCGGTCGTTTCCGATAACACGTCGGCATGCTTCCGCTGATCGGCGTGCTCATCGTCGTCGTGGGGTTCGCATTGCGGCGCAATCCCCTCATCGTCGTGACGGTCGCGGGAATCGTATCGGCGCTGTTCGCCGGCATGTCGCCGATGCAGATCATCGATGCGTTCGGTTCGGGCTTCGCGAGCAGCCGTTCGATCTCGCTCGCCTTCATCGTCCTGCCGGTCGTCGGGCTGGCAGAACGTTACGGCCTACAGCAGCGCGCGAAGATCCTCATCGAGCGGGCGGCGGGTCTCACGGCCGGCCGGCTACTTCTCATCTACCTCGCCATCCGACAAGTCGCCGCGGCGCTCGGGCTGACCAGCATCGGCGGCGTCGCACAAATGGTCCG
>DASQJC010000071.1:0-9442 GCA_035631255.1 Candidatus Eremiobacteraceae bacterium
AGACGAAGGTCGGGATCGGGGATCTGGCGAGCCTCCAAAGCTCGCACCCGAGGGTTCGACTCCCTCACGACCTGCCAACATTGACCGCGCGGCTGCGAAGGTCGCGCAACTCGACGAAACCCGTCCGGCGGTTTGCGGGAATCGCCGGCGAAAATCGAAGGCCCGGGGTTCTCGATCGGGCTACAGACGGATCGGGTATGCCGAGCGAGTCGGCGCGAGGCGGACGAGATGATACGACGCCGGTCTCATAAGCCGGATGGCTCGGGGCGGTTCCGAGGTCCGCTACCAACGACAACGACATGGTCAGGTAGTCAAGAGGAAAGGCAAGTGGCTGCAACCCACCGATCGCCGGTTCGAGTCCGGCCCTGACCTCCAAAACAACAAGTGACGATCAATGTGCTTCGGTAGCTCAACGGTGGAGCGCCCGCCTGTCGAGCGGGAGGCCGCGGGATCGACACCCGTCCGGAGCGCCATGATGGGGAATAGCTCAGCCCAGAAGAGCGCGTCTTTCGGGAAGACGAGGCCGCGAGTGCAACTCTCGCTTCTCCAGCCAACATGCCCGCGTGGTGTAACGGAAGCCACGCTGCGCTCAGAACGCAGTCTCGTGAGAGGTGGGGGTTCAAATCCCTCCGCGGGCACCACGGTCCCGTCGTCTAGTGGCTAGGATTCCGCTCTTTCAATGCGGCGAACGCGGGTCGGAACCGCGCGGGACCGCCAAGAGAACGAAACGATACTTGCCGGAATAGCTCAGGTGGTAGAGCGCGCGGTTGAAACCCGCGAGAGCCTGATTCTATCGCAGGTTCCGGCGCCAGACAACGTACCCTCGTAGCTCGACGGACGAGCAGCGCGCTACGAACGCGATGGGTGGGGGTTCAAATCCCTCCGAGGGTGCCAAGTCTTAGAAAAACAGACGGCGTGGGCCGGATGTGGAGGGTTATCTCGGTCAAGCTGGTTCGAATCCAGCCGCGCGCGACGCAAGTCGTGTGCTGGTCCTTCCGCTACAACACGTCTACGTCAAGGTTGATCCGGCGCGGGCCGGACGCTTAGGGTTACCGCTCCTAACGGGGCAGGTCGCCGGTTCGATTCCGACCGCACGAGGCGCAAGCCGAAGCGCGTAGCTCAGTGGTAGAGCACCCAGATGCGTCGAGCAATCGCGCATCGACCCCTAGGCAAATTATGTCCGCACCGATCTTTTCGGAGGAACGACTTGCGACGCGTGATGGTGCTCTATCGCCCGGTGGGTGAAATCGAGCTCGAGCTGATACAACGGACGGGATCGCTTCGATTTCCAACGCGGCTTCCGGAGCAGCCGATCTTCTACCCGGTCGTGACGCCGGAGTATGCGGCGCAACTCGCACGAGAATGGAATGCGCGCGACGGTGGGAGAGGATACGTCACACGATTCGCGGTCGACGCGGTGTACATCGACAGATTTGAGCCGCAACAAGTCGGTGCGAGGATCCACACAGAGTACTGGATCCCAGCTGACGAGCTAGACGAGTTCAACGTCAACATCGTCGGCACGATCGAAGTGATCGCTTCGTTCTCAAGCGACGACTAACAAGAACTGGCGCGGGCCGGATGCGGAAGGTTATCAGTCGCCGGTTCGAATCCGGCCGCGTCCAACAGTGGGCGCGTAGCTCAGCGGTAGAGCAAGCGATGCGAAATCGAAAGACGAGCGTCGAGCCTTGCGCAGAAATTTGACCGCGTTGGATCTGTTCGCCGGTGCGGGCCGGCAGTTGCGGGTTATCAGGTAGAGCGCTCATCGCGCCAGCTGTGAGAGGTCACCGGTCCGATTCCGGTTGCGGACGACAAAAGTCCGTATAGCTCAGATGCGGCTGTGCAAGCAGCCGATTTCCCGCGGCGATCAATTCGTCCGCATTGACGACGATACCACATTTCAAGCACAGCGCCGGCGCGGGCCGGATGTGGAAGGTTAACGCACCTACGACCCTATCGGGCCGCGAACCCGATGACGCGTTCATTACAGGCGCGGCGTGGTTGGACCGTCTGCAAGATTTGCCCGCACCGCGTTTTACTGACCAACGGAGTAATTGAAATCATGGCATACCTGAAGAAGATCTTTCACGGCCGTATCGCCGGCACGCCGCAGCTCGCACCGCAGCCGGGTAAGGATCAGGTCAAGAACTCGAACGCGGGCTACGTGTACGCGCTCGACGATTGGACGCGGGTCGACCGATTTCTAATCCTGGGTACGGAAGGCGGCACGTACTACGCGACCGAGCATAAGTTGACGGCCGACAACGCGCTGCATCTGCGCAAGATGATCGGCTCGAACGGCCTCGACGTTGTGAAGCGGATCGTCGACGTGTCAGTTGCAGGCCGCGCACCGAAGCAGGACCCGGCGATCTTCGCGCTCGCGATGTGCGCCGGCTGGGGCGATGCGGCGACGCGTCGCGCGGCGCTGTTCGACGCGCTGCCGAAGGTGTGCCGCACGGCGTCGCACCTGCTTATGTTCACATCGTTCGTCGAGCAGTTCCGCGGCTGGGGTCGTGGTCTGCGTCGCGCGATCGCGGCCTGGTACAACGATCGTCCGGTTGCCGAACTGGCGTATCAGGTCGTGAAGTACCAGAACCGCAACGAGTGGGCGAACCGCGACCTTCTGCGTCTGGCGCACCCGGACGCGGCGGCTGAGGATCGTCAGCTCCTCTATGCGTGGATGGCCGACAAGGCCGACGGCCGCTTCGTTGGCGGTGCGCCGGCATACGACGGCGTTCGCCTCGTGTGGGCGTTCGAACGCGCGAAGGCGATGGCGTCGGATCTGACGTCGACGCGCACGGCCGGCGAACTGGCCGTGTTCGTCGCTGAGCACAAGCTGCCTCGCGAAGCCGTTCCGACGGAATGGCTGCGCGAACCGGCGGTCTAACATCGTCGACAACTCGCTCGACGCGGAAGTGGAAGCGCTCGTGGCCGACATGCCGATGACGGCACTACTGCGCAACCTCGCGACGATGACGCGTGTCGGTCTGATCACGCCGCTCGCCGAAGCGACGACGCGTGTTGTCGATCAGCTGCGCGACGGCGAACGTCTGCGCAAGGCGCGTGTACACCCGATCGCGGTGCTGTCGGCTCTCATGACGTACAAGGGCGGTCGAGGCATCCGCGGCTCGGCGACATGGAAGCCGGTCGAAGCGGTCGTGCGTGCGCTTGACGACGCGTTCTACGCATCGTTCGGCAATGTGACGCCGATCGGTGGTCGCGTGCTCATCGGTCTCGACGTGTCGCGTTCGATGACGGTTGGTTGCGTCGGCGGTGTGCCGAACCTGACGCCGCGCGTGGCGTCGTGCGCGCTCGCCACGATTCACGTTGCGACGGAGAATGACTGCACGGTCATGGCGTTCTCGCAGACGTTCCTGCCGTTCAAGATCGGCAAGGGCGAAACGCTCGATGCCGTCGTGAAGCGTGCGGATAAGATGCCGTTCTCTGGTACGGATTGCGCGCTGCCGATGCTCTACGCGATCGAGAAGCGCCTCGACGTCGACACGTTCGTCGTCTACACGGACAACGAAACGTGGTTCGGCACCATCCATCCGGATGAAGTGCTGCGTCGTTACCGCGAGGTCTCAGGTCGTGCGGCGAAGCTGATCGTCGTCGGCATGACGGCGACGGGCTTCACGATCGCGGATCCGAACGACTCCGGGATGCTCGACGTCGTGGGCTTCGACTCGGCAACGCCAAACCTCATCGCAGACTTCGCGCGAGCTCCGGCGCGCGCGGAGTAAAGTCAGAGGCCGGCTTAACAGCCGGCCCTTTGATGCGACGCAGCAACGGTGCGCACGATATCTACGAAGTCCGATGAGTCGACGTAGCGTTGGACACCGACGCTGATCGAAGGTGCGAGTTCACACATTTTCATCATTGTTCGTCTACAGTAACAGCGGCGCAAGCGCGCCAGCGCTACTGTTTTTGTTTCGTTCGCGCGGGTAAACAGGCCGGGCAGGGATGCGCACGTAGCCATTTTTGGAGGGCTCTTTCATGAAACGTATGGTTTTGCCGGCCATGCTCGGATTAATTTATTCATTATTCGCCGTGACGAACGTTGCGCAAGCACGCACCGTCGGCGGCCTTTTCACAATGACCAACGATGCTAACGGCAACGCCGTCGTCGCGTTCAGTCGAGATCAAGACGGACAGTTGTCATTCTTGCACGCCTATCCAACGGGCGGCCGAGGAACGGGCATGTCGCTCGGAAACGCGAGCGGCATGACACTGACGACGAGCGGGCGCTACCTTCTCGTCGTCAATGCGGGAAGCAACAACGTGTCGGTCTTCGGCGTTCATGGCGACACGTTGAGCCTGGTCGAGCGCGAGTCGACGGGCGGGAAGATGCCCATCAGCGTCACCGAAAGCAGAGGATTCGTCTACGTGCTCAACGCCGGCGGCAATGTCGGCGGAAAGGACAGCATCGTCGGATTCAAACTCGGATTCGGCGGGAAGCTCATGCCGCTCGCCGGCTCGATGCGACCGCTGAGCCAGGCATCGACAGGACCTGCACAAGTCGGCTTCAGCGGCGGCGGTCAAAACGTCATCGTCACCGAGAAGAACACGAATATCATCGACACGTTTGTCGTGCGCGCCGACGGCCTTCTGAACGGCCCGTTCATGCACATGTCGAAAGCGCCGACGCCTTTCGGCTTCGCATTCGATCTTCGCGGCCATCTGCTCGTCTCCGATGCCGGTGCGAAACAGCAAGGCGCTGCCGGTCTCTCATCCTATACGGTCGATCCCGGTCATGGGCTCGCCCCGATCACGCCGTTCTCTCCTGATGGTCAGACGGCAGCATGCTGGGTCGCCGTGAGCAAGGACGGAACGATTGCATTCGTCGCCAACACCGGCAGCGGATCGGTCAGCGGATTCCACGACAGCTTCAACGGCGTTCTCGCACCCCTGAACAACGGATCGCCGTTGGCGATGCTCGGGGCGAGCAGTGCGCCGATCGACATGGCGCAAAGCAGCGACGGCCGATTTCTCTACGTGCTCGAGAGCGGCATCGGAGCGATTTCGGTGTTCACCGAACATGCGGGCGGCCAACTAAGTCCGATGGTCGGCGTTTCCGGCTTGCCGCTTAGCGTCGACGGCTTGATCGCGTTCTAAAACTACGTTCCCATGCGTTCGAGGCCGCACTGATGCTTGCGGCCTCGAACCCTTTCACTAACTCCGCTGGTCCACCACTCTACCAGACTGGTCATATCCAACGACGCTAAGATCAATCAGTGATGTGGCTCAACACGATTGGAAGATCGTGTTCGGCGTCGCCTCGCGTCCACGAACCTGTCGGGTGCGCGACGTACCAGAAAACCACGTCGCCGCTCGCGCCCTTGAGTGCAGTAATCGCTCTCGGCACTTGGACACCCCCGCCGGCGATTTTCTCAAACGCTTGCTTCGCAAAGCAGAGCACATGCCTTGGCCTCATCGCCGATACTAGTACTTGCGTCGTCTCCTCGCAGTGTCGTCGGAGCAAGATCGGTGCCTTGATTGCCCCAGAGGTGCATTGGTAATACCAGAGGTTCATACCAACGCTATGGTCGAGCAGTGTCGCCCGATTTGCGAAGCCCTTTTGAAGCGCCAGTGCGAACTCGTGCTTGTGGGCCAGGTAGCTGTTGACATCTGGCGGCGAGCCGGAGAGCATTGCAGCGTTGGGGATCGCGGTGAGGTCACGCGAGCCCGCAAAGTTTGACGGGTTCAGCCCGATTATGAGTAACGGCGCTTCAAAAGCTGGGGGCGTGTAGAAAATCGTAAACCCGATGTTAGGCGCCGTTGCGGGTGGCACAACATACGGCTTGTACGTTTGGTCTTCGGCCCAGCCTTCAAACTTGATCCGTGTCCGCTGATACGCGGAATAAACTTCAGTCCAAAAGTGCTCTTGCGCGCTTGTGGAAGTTCGGTCATCAGTATGGCTCTTTGACCACCCGGACGACGAGCTTTGTGGTTCTAACAATTCATCCATCTCACTGGGTTCTGAGACCCAGCTTGGACGGTCTTCCCAATAAAGCGCTCACGAATATCTCGAGCGACTTTGCCCTGAAACGACCAGCGGATGGCGCTAGTAGTTTGTGACGTATCAGAACGTCTTAGCTCGCTCTCAACGATCTCACTTGCACGCTGGCTTACCCACCCATCAATCTCGTAAACCTCGCGGATAATCCCGTCCGAAACTGCCATTGCAAACCTCACGGCCGAATGTCGGGTTGGATTCATTACCCAGTAGCCGCGAGTTCGTTCGTAGATCTCTTCGGAGGTCAGATTGCGATCGTACTGACGGTTCAAGTTCAGGAGGACGGCAGGCACGTCTATGAGCGCCTCGTCCTCGTCGTACAGGGCTATCAAGTCGTCGACGGTCGTGGCCCCGCACACATGCGCATCGTGTCCTAGCTGAAGATTCGTGAGCTCCTCGTACGCATCAATGAGTGCGCCCTCAACTAGAAAGGCCTCAGCCTCAGAAAGCCTATGCCTATGAATCACGTAACGGACTCGATTACCCGACAACTCGATGTCTCTGATACGTTCAAGCTTTAGCGAGCTTTGATCCCTCAACGTCAGCGCTTCTGCGACGTGTTGAAATATCCGGTTACCAGTGCCCTTGCCAACGTAGAACGTTTGTCCGTCGCGCGGATCGACGAGACGATATACGTAGTAACCGATTTTCTCGATAACGGTCTGGGGAAACGCCGACGTGATTAGAGACCTTTCGCTCAAGTCTATCACCTCGTGGTAGGAGGCGGAACTTGGTGATCAACGGGCGCCAAAGAGCGGACGAGCCAAGACAAGGTTTTGAGAAGTTCCACCCTTTCTAATTCTCCTAAGAAGAGTGACGCGTTGAGGGACGGATAGTAATCAAGGTCGTCGTCCTTGATAGAACAGCCGGGAATCCTACTCAAGCGGGCCGCGAGTTCTGCCCTAGCGCGACGGCTCGAGAATCTCGGATTGTGCGCAAGGCCTTCGAAGTCGATTTCGATCGCGCCCGTATCTTTCAGCCGTGCAATCCGAACGTCACCCTGGCGATATATGATGTGTAGGTTGCGTTCCTTTGTTCTGTTATCGCCTCTTCCGACGCGCAGGTCGGATTGAGCGAGCGCCCACCTTTCTATAGCCTCAATGACTGCACTAACGTCTTGCCTAACTCGATCGTAGAACTGACGCCGGTACAATGCCAAGTTCATCACGATGCCTGTATCCTAGGCCTTGTGCTCCTCTATAGTGCCGGCGACTGGGTCGATTTCGAAGAGAGTGACCCCGCGGAGTAGATGCCTGTAAGTACGGAGATAGTATTGCACCAACGATTCGCGGCGCCTAGGATGCGTATCGAGGCGCATGGCTATGAACTTATTTGTCGTTGGCGGAAGGTGAGATAGCAACAATACAGCCTCGTTGAGGAATGCCATCTTGGCGCTTGGCATATTTCCCGACTCAGTCCATGAGTAATTCTTACACTCGCCGACGTGTAGTTGATCTTCGGACACGAGGTCGAAGCGGTGAAGTTTCGTTGGCTCCCCGATTGCTAGCGGATGGTCCAATAGAAACCGGAGGCCAAGACGCTCCGAAATCAATTGCGCCGCCAATTCTTGAAAGTCGCGACCCTTGCCGGGGTTTAGGCTGTTATCCCAGGGCATGCTAACCCATCGCGTTGTCGGTGTCGGGGCGGCGGGCAAGTGTTTCAGAAAGACGTTCGAGCATCAACTCGATTTTTGCGAGCGATCCAATGACTGTTCCGCTATTGCCATTTACGGAGAGCGAGTCGAGCGCCGAGCCGACGCCGTGCGCGAACTGCGAGAGCGCTTCTACTTCATCGTTCGCATACGCCTCGCCGCCCGCGCGCTCACCAACAAGCAGCACGCCAACGAGCCGTCCGCGGCCGAGCATCGGCAGCGCGAGCGCGCCGACGAGCGAGCTCGAGAAGCGGTGCGGGTCAAGCGGCTTGTGCCACGTCTTGAGCGCGAGGATGGCTCCATCATTCTCGTCGACATTCGCGACCGATCCGTTCCCGAAGGTCCGAACCGGCGTGTATGTGCCGTTGCCGTCGAGATAGACGACGGCGTTGCGCGCGTCGGTGTGCTTTTGCACATTCGCGATCGCCTGATCGAGGAGCGTGTTGGCGTTCGTGACGTATGCGGCTTCTTTCGAGAAGTCGCGCAGCGCGCGTTCGTCCTCGTGGCGCTTGCGGAAAAAGAGCTGGTCGACGAGCGAGTCGATGCGGACGTTGATGTATCGCAGCGATAGGCCGAGGACGAGCGCAAGCGCTGCGTTCGCGACAAGCCCGGTCGTCCGGCTGACGCCGGCGAGAACCGTTCCGAGCAGCCAATCCAGAAGCGTGAACGCGACGACGACGATGAGCGAGACCGTCGCGAAGACGACCGTTCGTCCGACGATGAATTCGAGATCGAGCACGCGGCGTTTGAGAAGAGCGTAGGCGATGACGAGGGCGCCGACGGCGATGCTCAGCGATGCGAGCACGAGCATCACCATGTAGAGCTGCCAGGTGTGCGCGAAATTGATCAATACGTTGGCGAAGAGGCTGGACGCTATCTGCGCGATGGGTAGGGGTAAGAGGAGCCAGCCCGCGCGAGGACGCTCGGATGCCTCAGTCTTCGCGACGGCAACCGCTGCTACGACGCCTGCTATCACGAACGCGAGAATGAGCAAGATCGCCGTCAGGCTCAAGCCGTTGCCGAAGTTGTCTTCGCCGATAATCACGGGATCAAAGCGCAGCGTCACGAGCGCATACGTAAATGCGAAGATCTGCAGCATGGGAAGCGCGATGATGATGTAGGCGGCGACCTCGAGCGCTCGGCGCCACCGACTCACAGCGCCGAACCGCGACGACAACCACACGAGGAGCGCCAGGGCTAGTGGCGCGCCGACAAGACCGAGGATCGTCAGCGCCGCAGACCAGGTCGCGCTCGGCACGATCGTAGCGCTCAATACGGTCGATTGGCACAAGAGCATGATTGCGAGCGTCCGACCGTCGACGAACGAAGCGCGCCGCAAGGAGATGAGGAACGCGCAACCGATGAGCCAGAAACTGCCGGCGATCAACGTGAACGCTTGGGCGGCTTTCAGCCCCGTGCTGTCGTTCGCAATTGTATCAGGCACGACGCTGATATGCATTGTCTGACCAGCGCGATGGATGACAAGCGGCACGGGCGCGTTCGCGACCGGCTGGAACGCGAGACCCAGCCGAACATCGAGGGGTTGTTCCCGAAGATCGAGCGTGTCGCCGGCGCGAATACCCGCGTTTGCCATCGCCCCACCTGGCGCCGGGGGATCGAAGACGGCCTGATACGGACGACCGTTCGAAAAGAAGATATCATCCCACCAGCCATACCAGGCGGGACCGCCTAAGCCGAAGCTGTCGACGGCGAACGCGATCGTCCAGGCTGTGCAGATCCCGCACAACGCCAAAAGGACCCACTTCCAATGGGCG
>DASQJC010000072.1:0-2237 GCA_035631255.1 Candidatus Eremiobacteraceae bacterium
GAAAAGCACGCATGTCTGGCAGCGGGCTCTCCTTACGTTATGTGCCATCGGTCTGGTCGCAGTCGCCGAGTGCGCGTGGGGAACGTACTACCTCGAAGGCGACTTCTATGGCGGTTCCGTCTACAACCCGGTCACTACCGCGCCGTTCGTCGATCAGTTCGAGTCGGTGACTTCCGGTTCGGTAGCGCAGAAAAGCGGCATCCGCGCCGGCGACGCCATCGATCTCCTGCGCATCTCGCCCGACGCGAGATACCACGAGCGCACCGGCGAGCCGCTCATGGGCGATCCGCTCCGTCTGGCGATCAAGCGAGATGGGTCCGAGCGGTACATGACGATCACGCCCGAGCCGTACGTGCAAACGCTGTTCTGGAAACAGACGCAGTGGTGGCTCGCGTGGGCGTTTTGGATCGGCTCCGCGTTCAGCCTCTGCATCGCCGCGCTCCTGATTTGGCGCAGGCCTGAGAACACCGAAGTCAGATTGCTCTCGCTGACGCTCATCCTTATCGTTCTCGGCGAGAGCCTGTTCCCGATCAATGGATTTATCACACCCTGGGGCGCATTCGACGCCGTCGTCAATGTCGTCGCGCAAATCTTGTTCAGCGCCGGAGTCGCGCTGCTCGCCGGATATGCGCTGCTCTTCGGACATCCGGTGTCACCCGCACGACGCGTACTGACCTGGTTCACTTACGGAATCGCCGCGCTGTCCGCGCTCATCTGGACGGGCGCTGCGCAAGGCGGTCCCGGACCCGGCGGTCTCGTCGGCATAGCTGGACTTTGGTTCGGCACCCTTGATATCCATGCGTGGCTCGCGACGAGACCTTTGCCGACGTTCGCAACGGTCGTCGCACCGTCGGCGCTCGCGCTGCTCTGCGCAGCGCTTGCCGTGCGCGCAGCAACCGGAGCAGAGCGGCCTCGCGTCGCGTGGGCGGCCGGCTCGCTCGCGATTCTCTACATCTTCGGCATCGCGACGATCCAATCGTATTTCACATCGAACATCGTCACGTATTACGCGATCCTCAACATCTGCTGGGTTCTCGCGCCGCTCGGCCTCACGTACGCACTCCTCAGCCGGCGACTGCTGGATATCGGTTTCGCCCTCAATCGCGCGGCGGTCTTCACCGGCGTTTCGCTTCTCGTCGTCGGCATATTCTCGCTCATCGAGTGGGCGCTCGGCGGCTGGCTGAATACTGCAAGCCGAGTCGCCAACGTCGCGGTGAGCGCCGCGATCGTCGTCGCGCTCGGCCTCTCGCTGCGACAGATCCACGCGCGGGTCGATCGTTTCGTCGATAGCGTGTTCTTCCGCAAACGACACGAAGACGAATTTGCGCTCAAACGCTTCACGCGCGAAGTGGCGTTCATCACCGAACCGGACGTCGTCGTCCGCCGCGCTGTTGAGACGCTCAGGCAACACGCCGATGCATCGTCGGTCGAGCTTCTGCTCAATGACGGCGCCGGTCACTTCGGCCATGTCGATGAGAACGATCGCGCGCTCGTCACGCTGCGTGCCTCGCACGAGGTCGTCGATCTCAACCTCGTCGATACCGCCATCAAAGGAGAGTTCGCCTATCCGATGATCGCACGCGGGCAGCCCATGGGGGCGCTCGTCATCGGCGCCAAATGCAGCGGCGAGCCATACGCCCCCGACGAGTCGCAAGCGATCGCCCAACTCGCGCACGCTGTCGGCGTCGCGCTCGATGTGCTCGGCGTGCGGCCACGAGGCGCAGGTGAAGAGATCCTCGGCGCGTTGCGCTCGCTCGAAGCTGCCAGTCGCGCGGCGAACGACGCGCTACGTGCGCTTCCTGATACCATAGCCGAGAGGTTGCTCAAGGAGCGTCTCTGAGCACGATGTGGCCGGTGATTGGTTTTCTAATCGCAGCCGCGATCGGCGTGACAACCGTGTTTGTCGCGAGCCGCCGCGAGGCGGCGCAACGCGGGGACTACCCGTGGTTGCTCGACGAGGTCATGAAACTCCACGTCGTGATCGTCGGCACCCTTGCCGGCTTCGCTTTCACCGGCGTCGTTCTCGTCGTCACGCTCGCTCGAGATCGACCCGCTGCTGCACAAATCCCCCTCGACTCCGTCATCGCGATGTTCCTCGTCGCATACTTGTGGTGGGTCGGCGGCGCATTTCTCATCTCGTATTTGCCGCACATCGGTCGGAGCGGCGACGTCGCGCAGCGGGTTCATTTCACGCTTGCATCGACCATCGAGTACCGGACGGTCTTCCTTTCTTGGTT
>DASQJC010000073.1:0-7026 GCA_035631255.1 Candidatus Eremiobacteraceae bacterium
CCTTCCACCGACAGCGACTGCAGCAGGTCGAGCGATTTGCCCATCGGCACGTTCGGGATGATGTCGACGAGGACGACGTCCGCGAGCTCCTTCGCCGCGATCCAGTGGGCTGCGGTGGCGCCGACGTTGCCGGCTCCGACGATGGTGACTTTCTTGCGCATGACGCTCCTCGTGACGTGAAAGTGTGACGACGTGCGGCGTACGGGTCGATCGATTCGATGCCTTGGCCGACGAGCGAAGGAAACCGCGAAGTGCTGTGACTTTTACTGCAATCTCGCAAGCCGCTCCTTGGAGTGCGCCGCAGCGAAAACACCGAAAAATGAGTTATATAATCTGACGATTCCAAGCGCTCAAGCGAAGAGGTCCATCGTGCCCACGAGCACCCCAGAAAACGGAGCCGGACTGCGAAACGCGGTCGTCGGCGATACGAGATTGTCGTCGATCGACGGCGCGGTAGGCAAGCTGGCGTACTGCGGTTACGACATCCACGATCTCGCGGTCAACTCGAACTTCGAAGAAGTCGCGTATCTGCTGTGGTATCGCGCGCTTCCGTCGAAGTCGAATCTCGAGCAGTTCGCTGCTGCGCTCGCACAGCGTCGCGAACTGCCCGCGCCGCTGCTCGCGCTTCTCGCAGCATTACCGCCGCAGGCCGTTCCCATGGACGTTCTGCGCACCGCCGTCTCGGCGCTCGGTCTGTTCGATCCGGCGGTGAAAGATATGTCCCCGCCGGCAACGCTCGAGAAAGCGATGCGCCTCACGGCGATGTTCCCGACGATCTTGGCAGCCTACCATCGGATCGGACAGGGACGCGAGCCACTGACACCGCGCGCCGATCTCAACACGGCAGCGAACTTCCTCTACATGATGTTCGGCACCGAACCGGATCCCGCAGCGGCGCGCGCCCTCGACGCGGCGCTCGTCCTCCATGCCGATCACGGCATGAACGCCTCGACGTTCTCCGCGCTCGTGACCGCCGCGACGCTCTCCGACATGTACGCGGCGATCACGTCGGCGATCGGTACGCTCAAAGGCCCGCTGCACGGCGGCGCCAACGAAGGCGTCATCGAGAATCTCCTCGACATCGGTTCCGTCGATGCGGTCGACGCATGGGTGGAGCGCAATTTCGCCGAGCACAAGAAGATCATGGGATTCGGTCATGCGGTCTATCGTGCGTACGATCCCCGCGCGACCGAGCTCAAGCGCATCGCCAAGGAAATGGGTCCGCGCGCGGGCACGACGAAGTGGGTCGATATGACCGAGCGCATGGAGCAAGCGGTCTGGGCTCAGAAGCAGCTGTATCCGAACGTCGATCTCTACAGCGCGTCAGTCTATCACACTCTCGGCATCCCGACTCCATACTTCACGCCCGTCTTCGCGATGAGCCGCATCGCCGGATGGTGCGCGCACGTGATGGAGCAATACGCCGACAACAAGCTCATCCGCCCGAGCGCGAACTACGTCGGCGCCGTTGATTGCGTCTACGTTCCGCTTGAATCTCGGGGCTCAGACATAAAAGTGTAGTAGGCCGAGCGTAGCTCGGCTGCCGACCTTCGGTCGGCATACCACATTCTCAGTCCAGCGATTGCGACATCGCGATGGGCATCGTCGGTGTCTTTGAACCGCCAAGCGGTTCGACCGTAAAGGCGACGACATCGCCTTTCTGCACCGGCATGGGCATGTGCATCATGCTCGTTTTGCCCGCCGGTACCAGACCTGCGTTGTGGACGGCGCCGTGGCGGATGACCCAGACTTGAAACGTCTTGCCTTTGGGCATCGCCGGCATCGACGCCACGAGCATCGCGGGCTTGTTGCCGAACGGTTGGACGAGCGTGCAATGCCACCAGTGGTCAGGCTTGCCGCCGCTCATATCCCATACTTTACGAGCGCCAGCGATCTCGATGATCGCGCCTTTGTTGAGCGCGAGTTCGTCGCCCATCGCTTTCATCTGCGTCGCGGATGACGCCGCTTGAGCATCCATGCGCGAGCGCTCGATCATCGCCGAAACGTTCAGGGAAACGCCCGCGAGAAAGACCGCAGCGGCCAATCCCGCCCACCAAGGCGTGCTCGATGGAATGGCAGCACGCCGCTGCGAATTACGAAGCGCTTGCCCTGCCGCCGCTTCGCCGCGCGCCTCCGCGAGGATGCGGCGCTTGAGCGCCGCCGACGGCGTCATCGGCTCGCAAGCCAAAGGAAGCGTCGCGGCCAGCCCCTTCATCTCGGCGAGGTCGGCGGCGCACGACGCGCACGAAGCGCAGTGCGTCTCGACGGCTTGTCGCTGATCGGGCGGCAACGAATGCAAAGCATAAGCCGCGGTGAGGTCGAGCACGTGATCCGACTCGATCATGCTCCGCTCACCCCCAATTCTCGTGTCTCAAGCATCGACTTGAGTTTCTGCAGACCGATGCGCATCCTTCCCTTGACCGTGCCGAGCGGAACTCCCATGAGCTCGGCGATCTCCGACTGCGAGTAGCCCGAGAAGTAGGCGAGCTCGATGCTCTTCTTCTGGTCCGTCGGCAATCGCTCGAGCGCGTCTCGAACGGTCGCGCCGCGCAAGTCGTTCCAGACCTGCTGCCACGGTCCGGGCTCGGCGCCGAAGTCTTCGGGGACGTCATCGATCGAAACGGAATTCGTGCCGGTTGCGTGCGACCGGAGCTTATCGATCGAACGATTGCGCACGATGGCCATCAGCCACGTCTTGGCGCTGCCGCGGTCGGGGCGATACGATTTCGCCTGCCGCCAGACGGAGAGGAATGCGTCTTGGACGACGTCTTCGGCCACGCCGCGCTCGCCGACGATCCGGTACGCGAGCGAATACGCGACCTTGCCGTAGCGGTCGTAGAGGGATTCGAGCGCTCCGACGTCTTGTCGGCCAAGCGCTTCGACCAGCCGGTCGTCTGCGATATCACGCGGCACGATGGAGTCTCCCATCGGGGTATACGGTGGCGTGCCGTCGTCGGATGTGCGAGCTGGGGCGGAAGGACTCGAACCTTCGCATGGCGGCTCCAAAGGCCGCTGCCTTACCAGCTTGGCTACGCCCCACCATGCGGCGCACGTTCTTCTGGCGGCGGCGCAACGCATCCCGCAAGGCCGCCAGCCGAGCTGCGCTCGGCCTACTACATCGGTCGCTCTACAGACGGCTACAAGAAGTTCGTCGCGTTGAAAACAAAACGCCGGCACGAAGGCCGGCGTTATTGCATTCTCGAGGATCTTCTAGGGTGTCTCCGGCTCCGATTGCTGTAAGGACGGACGCCATGGCTGCGAAGGCACGTCTGAGAGCGAGAGACCGGAAGCGGCGCGGTACGGTTGCGGCGCGGGAAGTGCATCGTTCGATGTGGCGGTCGCGGACGGTGACGACGTCGGCATGACGAGCCGGCGCTGATTGAGCGCCGTCATCGCCTGGTCGGCGCGATTCGCTGCGAGGCATGCTTGCAACCCTTGCCACATGCGAAACGTCAGATACGCGCGCATGAGGAGCAGGACCGGATTGAAGAACTCCATGAGGTTGACGATCGTCCGCAGCACGTAGAGCACGAGACCCGCGACAAACGCCCACGGATGCTTCTTCGACGCGAAGTACGCGAGGACGACGAAGGCGATGCCGATGAGCAGGTCCGCGACGGCGAACGTCGCGCCCGCTGCCGCGAGTCCGTCGCTGCCCGCTTGCCACGCGGTGTACGCGGTGTATAGCTGGATCGCAGCGATGACATAGAACCAGATGACGATGCCGCGCACTCTGGCATCTTGGATCGTCTGCCCGTTCGAAACGATCTGTCCGTTCTTCACAGTCTCATCCTCCGTTCAGGTTAGTTATCGGCCTGAACGATGAAGATGCTTCCGCGCAAGATCCGGGTGAGCGGCATCACATCGACGCCGCCCGATCGTGACTGCAAGTTAGTGGATGAGGCGGCGCGCTCCGATGTAGCGCTCCGCATAGTAGTCCATCGACAGCTCGTCGATGCGGACGCCGTCGGAAGCAGACGCGTGCACGAAACGGCCGCCGCCGAGATAGATGCCGACGTGCGACGCGCCCGGCGCGTACGTCTGGAAGAACACGAGATCTCCGGGCTGCAGATCGGTCGTCGAGACCGGCCGCCCGACTTCGAATTGGCTATCCGCCGTGCGCGGCAGATAAATGCCGTTGTGCTCGAAGACCGCGTACACGAAGCCAGAGCAATCGACGCCGCCGAACGACGTTCCGCCCCAGACGTACGGCACGCCGATGTAGCGCAATGCGGTGTGCGTCACTCGTTCATCGAACGCCAGAATGCGGCGCGCGACCTCAAAGCTCACGGACGTCGGCGGCGCCGGCGCCTGACCGGTGTGGGTCGCCACCCAGACGGCGTTTTTCGCGGCGCCCGGTTCGGGCGTCGCAGGTCGACGCGCCGCTAAAGCCTGCGGGCGACTCGAGGGTGCGTGATGCGCAACGGTTTTAGGCGCGGTTGCCTTCGCTTTGTGCGACGGATGCGCAACCGGAGCGGCCTGGGTCGTGCCGAGCACGATCGACTGGCCGATCTGCAAAATGCTGGCGTCGGTCAGATGGTTGAGGGCTTCGACCTGCGAGACGGAGAGGTTGTTCGCCCGGGCGATGGTCCAAAGCGTGTCGCCGGCCACGACTGTGTGGACGAGCGTTCCGGCTCTCGCCGGCATCGAGGATGCCGAGGCGACGACGACGGCAATAAAGCTAAAAACAGCGAGAGATCGCAACTATACCTCTTCCGACGCCTACGGGGTTAGCTGACGGGTTAGCGCGGGAAAGATCGCGCCTCCGCGCTTTACTGCGCGGACTCACCCCAACCGATGGGTCCCCCGCCTCGGGAGAGCCTCTCTGGGCCTCACGAACTCGGCGACTTGGTCTGGCTAGCCTTGCGGCCCATCATGGGCTTCTGGCCGGCCCTGCGATGAATGGCAGGCACCTTTGTGGCCTGCCCGGGTTGCCTCCATGGTAACGTGAGAGCGGCGCGGCCTCAATGCCGCGCGTCACGGGCTTGGGGCGGCTTCGAGCCCTCTCGGGGCCGTCCTCCCCTAGCTGTCCCGCAGGAAGTGTTGTCTTATAGAGCTGGTCGAGCGGCGATTCGGTCGGCGATCGACTGAGCGATCGTGCGCATCTCCGTCTCGTCTTGCCCTTCGATCATGATCCGGATGAGCGGCTCCGTGCCCGATGGCCGCACGAGGATGCGGCCTTTGCCGCCCATCAAACGCTCGGCGGCTGCGATCGCGTCACGAACGCCATCGCGCTCGACGCACCGCTTGTCCTCGACGCGGACATTGACGAGGATCTGCGGATAGGTCTGCATCTGCTCGCGCAAGGCTTTGAGGGTTCCAGCTTTCGCGGCGAGCGACAGCAGGCGCACCGCTGTCGCGATCCCATCACCCGTCGTATTCGCCTCGAGGTCGATGATGTGGCCCGACTGTTCGCCGCCGACACGGAACCCGCCGCGCTGCATCGCTTCCAAGACGTATCGATCTCCGACCGCCGTTCGGACGAGCGTCGCACCCATCGCTGCGATCGCGAGTTCGAGGCCGAGATTGCTCATGACGGTCGCCACGATCGTCTTGTGCGGCAGCTCTCCGCGATCGAGCAACTCCTTCGCCCATATTGTAAGCACGTGGTCGCCGGTGACGACTTCCCCGCCTTCGTCGACGAATAGCGCTCGATCCGCGTCGCCGTCGAACGCGACGCCGATACTGTTCGCATGTCTGGCGACGGCCCGGCGCAGCGATGCGAGATCGGTCGCCCCGCAGCGGACATTGATCCGGCCGCCGTCATTTTTGCAATGAAGGCGGACGACGCGCGCGCCGAGACGCCGCAGAATCCTCGGAGCGAGATCGTACGCCGCCCCGTAGGCGCCGTCGACAACGATCGTCAGCTTCGAGAGATCGTCGCCGAGCGAAACGCAATGATCGGCGTATGTCGCCACGTCGCGCGTCCGGTCGATAATAGTGCCGACGTCTTTGCCCGTCGGGCGCGGCAGCTCATGATGCGCCTCGACCGTTGCGGCGATCTCGTCTTCGAGGGTATCCGGCAGCTTGCAGCCGTCGGCGGCGAAGAACTTGATGCCGTTATCTTCGATAGGGTTATGCGAGGCGGAGATCATGACGCCGGCAGCGGCGCCGAGCGTGCGTGTCAAGTACGCCACGCCTGGAGTCGGGACGACACCGAGCGTCCAAACATCGAGGCCGATCGAGCACACGCCTGCGGAGAGCGCGTTTTCGAGCATCGGACCCGACAAACGCGTATCGCGTCCGACGAGAATCGGACGCCGTTCGCCGTGTGCTGCCAACACGGACGCGCCCGCGCGACCGAGCGCGAAGGCGAGCTCCGGAGTGAGGAACTCGTTTGCGACCCCGCGGACGCCGTCGGTGCCGAAGAGCTTGTTCATCGCGGCGTCGCTCGCAGATCCGGTGCGCCGGATTCGGTCGGTCCATTCACGCGCACCACGCCGAGGACGCTGACGCCATGGACGACCTGGAGCGAGCCGTCTATCGGATCGGGTTTCATGACGGCCGAAAAACCAGCCGGAAGCGAACCTGGCTCGGGCACCATGACTTGAACCGCGACGACCTTTGCGACCGCCGACGCTCCGCCGGCGACCTCGATCGTCGACGGAGCGAGCTCGGCATTTGCGAGCAAGGTCCCCCCGGCGCCGCGTGCGAGCACGGGGACGGACCGAAAAGCATACCGGTCGATAGAGACGACCGCTTGGTCAGGCGCGATCACTTTAACCTTATCGGCATCGCGGCCGACGACGTTCACCGTCAGTGAGTACACGCCGCCGGTATGACCCGTGCCGTCGACGTACGCAGCAAGATCCGATGGCGTCACGCTGTCGACATCCGCGCGAGGACCGGACAGATCGACGCTCACCGTCTGGATTTGAGGCGTCGCCACGAATCCGGGCGCAAGGCCGTGCACCGAGAGCGGCAGCTCGAGCGTCTTCGAGAACACCTCTTGCGAGCTGCCGAAGTAGTTCAGCGTGAACCACAGCGCGACCGAGACGACGACGGCCGTGACCTTAAGGCCGAAGT
>DASQJC010000074.1:0-8555 GCA_035631255.1 Candidatus Eremiobacteraceae bacterium
GGCATCGGATCGCCGGGCAACATCGACGAGCGAACGGGCACCGTCCGCGAGTCGCCGAACTTCGAGTGGAAGAACGTGCCGCTCGGTCCCGCGCTCAAGCGCAAGCTCGGCCAGCGCGTCCATATCCTCAACGACGCGCGATCGGCGACGCTTGGCGAATACGTCCACGGCTGCGGTAAGGGCACACAGGACTTCGTGCTTATCACGCTCGGTACGGGCATCGGCGGCGGCATCGTCACGAACGGCAAGCTCGTGCTCGGTCAGGGCATGGGCGCAGGTGAAGTGGGCCATCACCAGATCCGGCCGGACAACGGCTTTGTGTGCGGGTGCGGCAAGATCGGATGCTTCGAAGCGCAAGCGTCAGGTACGGGTCTCATGCGCCATGCGCTCGCGCTCGCACCATCGTTCCCGCGCAGCACGCTCTTCCTCCAGCGCAAGCCCGCCGATTGGGGCAGCAAGATGATCGTCAAAGGCGCGGCGTCCGGCGATCAGCACGCCGCAACGGCGTGGGAACGCTACCTCGACGATCTGGCGATCGGCGTCGCGAACATCATCGCGTTTACAAATCCTTCGATGATCGCGCTCGGCGGCGGCGTCGGTCAGACGGATCGCGCGATGCTGTCGATACCGCTCAAGCGGCGCGTCGACGTGCTGACGACGATGGCGCCCAAAGACACGAAGATCGTTTCGGCGACGCTTGGAAACGACGCAGGCGCCGTCGGCGCCTCCGTGCTCGCGTTTCTCGGAGGCATCAAGGCCTTACGCGACGCCCGCTCGTACTGACCGCATTCACCCGCGCGAGCATCTCGGTCAAGAAGCACGCGATGTCGTGCGCAGCGTTCGGCCGCGCGCTGCGCAATGCGCGCACGCGCATCCCTTCGAGCTCGGCTGAAGCAGGAGCGAAGAGCCGGTCGAGCGCGGCGATGACCGATCCGTCGTCGAGAGCGACCACGCCGGCGCCGCGCGAACGCACGTAGTCGAGATTGCCCTTTTCCTGACCCGAGATGTATTCGTACAGCACGACGGGCAAACCGACCGCAGCGGCTTCGGCGATAGCGCCTGGGCCTGCTTTCGTCAACAGCAGATCTGCCGCGCGCATGTGGTCGGCAACGTTTTCGACGAAGCCGAGTATGCGCGCGCCGCGTCCGAATTCCGTCGCGTTTTCCGTGAGATGCTTGCGTAGCTGCTCGTTGCGTCCGGTGATGATGACGAGCTGGAGGTCGAGCGCGCGCACGGTCGACGCGATATCTGCGAGCAGATGCTTTAGCCGACCGCCGCCTTCGCCGCCACCCATCACGAGCAGCGTCCGACGGTCGGCGTCGAGCCCGATCGACGATTTCGCTTCCGCGGCCGTTCCGGCGCGAGGCGTGAAGCCCGCTCGGATCGGTAAGCCGAGATCGTGGACGCGCGCCGGCGGAATGCCGCGCTCGACGCAGAGCGTACCCGCTTCCGGTGACGGCACGACGTATTCGTCAGCCGCGGCGCCGGTGGTCCAGCTGTGATGGATCGTGACGAGATCGGTGATGACGGTGACGAGCGACGCGTCGATGCGCATCGACTGGATCAAGCGTCGCGCGAACGTGTTGAGCAGCGGATGGACGGAGACGACGATGTTCGGTCGCGTCGCCGCGAGCATCCGTCTGAAGCTGCGCCGGACGAACGGCATGCCGAGCTCGGAGATGACGCGAAAACGCGTGCGGCCGTTCGTCAGATGATAGATCGCAGGGTACGGGCTCGGCTGCACCTTGAGCATCGTGCCGTAGGAGGCGACCCCTTCGCGGACCGGAAACCACGACGACGCGAACGCGTCGATCTGTTGCGTCTCGATCGATGAACCGCCGGGCAATGCTTTGAGAGCGCGGTCGATCGCCTGCGCCGCTGCGCGATGGCCGCCGCCGGTATCGGAAAAGAGGAACAGGATGCGTGCCGCTGAGCCGGAGTCCGGCCGTTCTGAGTGCACGATCATGGTTTTCGCACGGCGAGGAGCCTGTGCCTTCGCCTGTCCCGAGGGCGGATGAAGGTCGCTGTCGTCGGCGCGGGCATCATCGGCTCGTGCGCGGCGTTCGAGCTTGCTTTGCAGCAGCACGACGTCAGCGTGTTCGAGCGCTTCGACATCGATCACGATCGCGGCAGCTCGTACGGCGACTCTCGCATCATACGGCGCTTTTACGACGATGCGTATTACACCGCGCTCATGCCGCTCGCGTACGACTTGTGGCGAAGGCTCGAGCGTGCGACCGGCGTTCATCTCATAGACACGCTCGGCGGTCTCTACTTCGGTCCGCGCGACCACGAGCGGCTTGCTCGCGCACAACGCGGGTTGCATGCGATCGGTGAGCCCGCCGATCTGCTCGATGCGCGAACTCTTCGCGCCCGCTTTCCGGGGTTTCGCTTTAGTGACGACGAGGCGGGCATCATCGATGAATCGGCCGGGAGCTTGCGTGCGTCGCGGTGCGTGCGAGCGGCGGTCGATGCAGCGCGCGATGCCGGCGCGCGCTTCATCACGAATATCAAAGTGGACGCGATCGAACGAGCGCCCGAAGGCGGCGTCGCGATCGCTCACTCAGGCGAGCGCCATCTCTTCGATCGCGCAGTCGTTTGCGCCGGACCGTGGACGCCGGCGACATTGCGCGATATGCATCTGCCGATTCGCGTCACTCGCCAGCAGTATGCGTATATCGCGCCGACGCGCGACGCTGCGAGGTTCGAACCCGGAGCGATGCCGATCTGGATCGATGCGGCGGAGAACTGGTACGGTTTCCCGCATCACGGTGACATCGCCGGCGTGAAGTTCGCGAGCCACGATTTCGGGCCGACGGTCGATCCCGATAGCGTCGATCGGACGATAGACGAGCGCGAGATCGAGCGCACACGAGAGTACGCTCGCCGGCGTTTTCCCGCTCTCGCCGAAGGCGAAGTCACGTATGCGAAAACGTGTCTGTATTCTGTCACGCCGGATGAGGACTTCATCGTCGATCGAGTCGACGGTATAGAAGGCTGCGCGTTCGTCGGCGGCTGCTCCGGTCATGCGTTCAAGTTCGGAACGTTGCTCGGCGCGGTCGCGGCGGATGTCGCGCTCGATCGCGAACCGCGCGCCGACATATCGCGTTTTCGGATCGCGCGTTTTTCGCGCGCGTGAATCCCCGCAAAATGTAGCGGTCGAGCTTTAGCTCGACCGGTGCTGAGTTGGAGGTTCCTCCAGCGCGGCGCGTGAACGTTCACAGCCGCTCGCAGGGCTGAGTGAAAGGGGAACTTCCGTCAAGAACGCCAGCGTGACGGTCAATCCTGGACTCGAAGGCGTCGTCGTCGGCTCGACGGCGATCAGTCTTGTCGCAGGGGACGAAGGACGTCTCACGTATCGCGGCTACGACATCGTCGATCTCGCCGCGAACGCGTCGTTTGAAGAAGTCGCCTATCTCCTTTGGAACGGACGATTGCCGAATCGTGCCGAGCTGAAAAGCGTGAGCGATGCGATGGCATCAACGCGCGCGCTTCCCAAGCCTGTCCTCGACATGATGCGCGCCTTCGGCCCGAAATCGTGGCCGATGGACGTCTTGCGCACGGCGGTCTCCGCTGTCGGCACGCACGAACCGCCGCGGCCCGATGGAACGCATCCTTCCGATATCAATACTGCGATCCGGCTGACATCGGTCGCCGCGACGGCTGTCGCCGCCTGGGATCGCATCCGTCGAGGGCTCGACCCGATCGAGCCGCGCACAGATCTCAGCCACGCAGCGAACTTCCTATATATGAAGAACGGTGATGCGCCATCGGCGACCGCGGCGCGAGCGCTCGACGCGTATTTCGTGCTCCTCGCCGATCACGGCTTCAACGCGTCGACGTTCGCGGCGCGCGTCACCGCGAGCACGTGGTCAGACATGTACGCCGCCGCGACGACCGCGGTCGCGACGCTGCAAGGCGACCTGCACGGCGGCGCGCCGGGCAAAGTCATGAAGATGATCCAGGAGATCGGATCGCCCGAGAAAGCGGAGGCCTACGTCCGCAGGCTGCTCGAGAAGGGCGACCGCGTGATGGGCATCGGACATCGCGAGTACAAAGTTCGCGATCCGCGCGCGGGGCCGCTCGAAGCGATGGCGCGCGACCTCGGAAAGAGCTCTGGTCAGCCGCAATGGTACGCGATCGCGCGCGAGCTCGAAGCGATCGCCGTGCGCGTCTTGCAGGAGAAGAAGCCCGGACGCCAGCTGTATGCGAACGTCGAGTTCTACTCCGCGCCGACGCTATTCGGTCTCGGTCTCGAACCCGATACGTTCACGTGTATGTTCGCGTGCAGCCGCATGGCCGGCTGGACCGGACACATCATGGAGCAGATGGCGGACAACCGCCTCATCCGTCCGCAAGTGAAATACACAGGGCTGCTCAACCTACCCTGGACCTCGATCGACCGCCGCTAACCCGCGATTTCGTATGACAGAGAAAAAGGAGCGGTCGAGATTTATCTCGACCGCCGCGGGCTCGCTATTGCTGTGGAGGCGCGTTCGCCATTATAGCTTCCGCGACATCAGCAAGTTCATGGCGATAGCGGTAGGGATCGGGAGCGGACGATGGGAGTGCGGCATCCTTAGCCGCGGCCTTATCGTATAGGTCCTTCCAGTAAGGACCGGCCTCTCCGTCATCCATCACCGCAAGCGCAAACGCCCGAGCGATAGATTCCTTGATGTCGTCGTCGCTCGCGCTCGGGTGGCCCGCGGCCTCGACGGTCGGCGTTTTTCCACCAGCCATTCCTAAATAGTGCGTCAAGGGATCGTAGCTTGGCATCTTGGAGGCGTCGACGACATTGACGACGATCTTGCCAGCGTCCGGCGTCAACTCGTAATCCATGGCTTCGACGAACGTCAATATCTGATCGCGGGTCGGCGACACGGGCGTCGGCGACGGGCTCGGCGCGGGCGTGGCGTCGGCGCCGAACGCACGGCCCACAAATCCGACGAGGAGGGCTGCGAGGCCGAAGGCACTGATCAAAGACAGGTGAGGACGTCTCATGGGAACACCTTCCGAAAAAGATGATGAAAGCGTTCTCAGCATAGGCTCCTCGTTAGACGCCGTCAACACGCAAGGCCGCGGCGGTCGAGATAAATCTCGACCGCTCCCATCTTAGTTCGCGAAGCCCAAAAAGTAAGACGGCCGTGGGGGACCGGCCGTCGAACATCTTACGTTTTTGCCGAGCTTCGCTCGGCATACCACATTCTTTGGTTGGCGCTAGGCGACCGCCGTTTGCGGCATCGAGGCGACGTGTGGGTTGCGGTAGACGACCGCGTAACCGTGACGGATGGCGACGAGATAGCACGCTGAGCAGATGTGGAACTGGGGCGGACCCGCCGACACGAAGCTGACGTAAAGATTCGATTGTTTCGCGTCCGAGTGGCAGAAGGCGCAGGCATCCATGACGGCGTTTCCTCGTAGTAAAGAGCGTTACGTACATACGACATGACGCGCCGCGCGCCGTGACGCCGTAAGGCGCTCTGCGACCCCCATCACAGGGTCAGTCCCGCCAGCCCTCCAGGCGCCGCACGATCTCCTCCGCGCGAGCTAGGTGTTCGGGCTTCATGAGCACGCTGCGTATGACGACGCAGTCGTCTACATCCCACTCGACGTCGGGCAGGGCGAGCGCCCCGAAACACCTATCGAGCCGCAGCTTCGCAAGATGGAGCGGCGACCGCTCGTCTTGCGCACACTCGGTGAAGAGGCGTTCAGTTCGAGCGGTTATCGTCGAAGCGCGAGTGCATTCGCTCGGAACCGAGGGCGCGGCAGTGAAGATGTCGAGCTCCGGTGTGACGACGGGCACCAGCCGGCCGGCGGCCACCGCTCGCTCGTGTGCGGCGAGCGCCGCAAGACGCGAGCGCAGCAGCGGTTGACCGAGACCATCGGGCCTCAGTGGAAAACATCGCAGCGTCGCCCACAGCGCCGCCGCTGCCGCGCCTGCACGCGAGCATTCGAGGCTGATCTCACCGAGATGCAGCTCGGCCGACGTGAAGTATGTGTAAGGCGAATCGTGCTTATAGAGCGCGCCAACGCGTGTATCGGCGAACAACACGCAACCGCAGCCATAAGGCTGGAGACCATGCTTGTGCGGATCGACCACGATCGAATCGGCTGAAGCGATCGCCTTCCACGCCGCAGTGTCTAATCGCGCCTCGGGCACATCCTTGAGCGTCGCATAGAAACCGCCGTACGCGGCGTCGACGTGGACGCGCCATCCTCGTTCGCGTGCGAGCGCGACGATCGCGTCGATCGCATCGACGGCGCCGCACGAGGTCGTGCCGGCGGTGGCCACGACCGTACCGACCGTCTCCGGGCGCACGCGACGCAGCGCGTCGATATCCATACGACCTCGCCGGTCGACAGGAACTGACAACGACTTGATGCCGAGCACGCCCGCCATACGGCTGTGCGTGTAATGCGCGTCCGCGGAATAGACTATCGATTTCCCCGGATGCAGTTTCGAAGCGACCCAGAGCGCTTCGAGATTCGCGATCGTGCCCGAGCTCGTCAGGTGGCCGAGATGCGGCGTGCGCATCCCGAACATCGACGCGATCCAATCGACCACCTCGCGCTCGAGCTTCGCGGTCGCCGGACCGCCGTCGAGCGCGTGATTGTTCGGATTGATGCGCGCCGCGGCGGCGTACGCAGCGAGCGCGACAGCATGCGGCGGCTTGAGCATCTGCCCCGCATATGATGGATGGAAGAAGGGATAGTTGTCGTGCAGTCGCTCGACGAGCTCGTCGATCACCGAGCCGGCGAGATCGGAGGAGACGTCAAGACTCGGATCGGACTCAAACGCGCCGAACCCGCGCTCCCATGAAGCGACGCCATCCATCGCGCGGCCGAGCAGCGCGCGGAACAGCGTTTCGTCCACGGCGATCTATTCCGCGATGGGGGCGAAAAGGTCGTCGAGATCTTCGCGCGTGAGGCTCTTAGCGAATGCGGCGTCCGTCGCGATGACCGAGTCCGCGAGCGCCTGCTTGCGGCTCTGCAGCGCTTGGATCTTCTCTTCGACGGAGCCGAGCGTGACGAGCCGGTATGCGGTCACCGGCTTTGTCTGTCCGATGCGATGCGTGCGGTCGATCGCCTGGCGTTCGATGGCCGGATTCCACCACGGATCGTAGAGCACGACGTAGTCGGCCTCCGTCACCGTGAGTCCGACGCCGCCCGCCTTGAGGCTCATCAAGAACACCGGCGGTCCATCCTCGCGCTTGAAGTCCTCAAGCACCTTAGCGCGGTTCTTCGTCGTGCCGTCGAGGTATGAGTACCCGAGCTTGCGCGTGTCGAACGCCTCGCGGATGATGCCGAGCATCTCGGTGAACGACGAGAAGACCAAGACGCGGTGTCCGGATTCGACGATCGACTCGACGAGTTCCAAGAACGCGAGGAACTTGCCCGACGCTTCTTCGTCTTCGCGCCAGTGTTCGCCGACGAGACCCGGATGGCAGCAGATCTGCCGCAGCTTCGTGAGCGCGGCGAGTATCGACAGCTGAGCGCGGCCGATTCCGTGTTCGTCGACCTCGCGCAAGATCTCGCGCCGCGCGCGCAACACGATCTCGCGATACGCTTTCTTCTGCGCGGCCGTCATCTCGCACTCGATGGTCTGCTCGGTGCGCGAGGGCAAGTCTGCCGCGACCTGCGTCTTGAGGCGGCGGATCATGAACGGTTGGATGCGCTTGGCGAGACGCTGCTGCTTCTCGGCGTCGCCGTCGCGCATGATCGGCGTTTCGAACGTCGTACGGAAATGGCTCTCGTTGCCGAGCAAGCCGGGCATGACGAAGTCGACGATCGACCAAAGGTCGAGCACCGAGTTCTCGATCGGCGTGCCGGTGAGCGCGAGGCGCTGCTCGGAGTCGAGCGACTTGATGACCTGCGAGATCTTCGCTTGCGGATTCTTGATCTGCTGCGCTTCGTCGAGAACGACCGCGCGGAAACCGATCTTGTTGAGGCTCTCGGCATCGCGGCGCGCGAGCGCGTACGACGTCACGAGCAGATCGTATTCGTGGGCGGTCTTGTAGATCGCGTCGCGGCCGGAACCGGCTGAGAGCAGCGTCACCTTCAGCTCCGGAACGAAGCGCGCCGCTTCGTTGATCCACGTGTGCGTCACCGACGTCGGGCACACGATGAGGTTCGGAGCGCTGCCGGCGCCGATGCGGCGATGTTCGAGATACGATAGGACCTGGAGCGTCTTGCCGAGGCCCATGTCGTCGGCGAGGATGCCGCCGAAGTGATAGCGTCCGAGATAACCGAGGAAGTCGAGGCCGCGCTTCTGATAGGGCCGCAGTATCTTCCCGAGATTGCCGGGCGGCTCGATCTCGGCGATGCCCTTGAACTCGCGCACGGATTCGCGCAGCTCGCGTAGCGGTTCGGGCAGCTGCGACTCGCCGCACGCCTTCTTGAGATCATCGTAGACGGAAAGCATCTGCGCCGCGGTCAAGCGGGCGCGTCCGCCCTTTTCGAGGCTGCCGCCGAAACCGCCGGTCGCTTCGCGGAGCAACGCGAACGACGAAAGATCGATGAAGCGGCCGTCAGAGAGACGATGAAAGCGCCCGCTT
>DASQJC010000075.1:0-6175 GCA_035631255.1 Candidatus Eremiobacteraceae bacterium
GCGAGGATTGAACGCCGTCCTCATCGTTGCTTTCGAAACGCGTGAATAGAGCGCCTTCGCGCTGACACGCTTAGGGTTTTTGAGCAACGCGAGCGTTCTTCGTAAGCACGCGGATTGCGAATTCCGGGAGCGCGAGTTGGCGGCCGAGACGGCTCGGTTCGCGCACCAATCGATAAAGCCACTCGAGGTGGGCGCGTCGCCAGGATTCGGGCGCCCGCGGCGAGCGCCCGGACCAGACATCGAATGCGCCGCCGACGCCGATGCACGTCGCGGGGCCGACACCGCGCAGGTTGTCGCGGATCCAGAACTCCTGGCGCGGCACGCCGAGCGCGACGAGCACGAGCCGTGCGCCGGCGCCGCGGACCTGCTCCGCGACCGATGACGAAGCCGAATCCGCGAAGTACCCGTGGTGGACGCCCGCGACTATCAACGATGGATGACGCTGCTTGAGCGCAGCTGCGGCTTCCGTCGCGACACCCTCTGCGCCGCCGAGAAAGAACACCGGCACTCGCACCGCGTCGCACAGTCGCTCGACGAGCTCGATCCCTGCGACGCGGTCTCGCAACGTCGAACCAGCTCGACGCATCGCCCACACGACGCCCACGGTGTCGGCGACGACGAGCTCTGCGTTGTTGACCGCAGCTTGATATGATGGATCGTGCGTCGCTCGGACTGCCATCTCGGCGCCAAACGTCACGACTTGAGCGGCGCGGCCGTCGGAAACGAATGACTCGATACGGGCGACGGCATCGTCCATGTCGACCGGATCGACGCCGCAACCGAGAACGTCGATGCGCGACCGCCCCGCCGTTGCCGCGGTCAACGTCAAGCGCGCGTCAGCGATCGCTCGTCCGCCGGCACCATCCAAGGCGCGATCGCCGCGTCCAACGCGCGCTGTTGATCGGCCGTCAGCGTGCACAGCGGCAAGCGGCAGCGTCCCACCGAGAACCCGAGGCGCGTGACGGCCGCCTTCACCGGGATCGGGCTCGTCGTCGCGAATAGCGCGCGGATGAGCGGCACCAGGCGTTGGTGGATCGACGCCGCGGCCTCGACATCGCCCGATGCGTGTAAGTCGAGCATCGATTTGATATCATCGCCGGCGAGATGGCTCGCCACTGAGACGACGCCGACTCCGCCCACGGACGCGACCGGCAAGGCGAGATGATCGTCGCCCGAATAGACTTCGAACCCGACGGGCGCGCGGGCGCATATCTCGGCGATCTGCATGAGGTCGCCGCTCGACTCTTTGACCGCGACGATGTTCGGATGTTCGCTGAGCACGACGATAGTGTCGGGCACGATGTTCACCGCGGTGCGCCCTGGGATATTGTAGATCATGATGGGGAGAGCGGTCGCATCGGCGATAGCCGTGAAGTGTTCGATGAGTCCCGCTTGCGGCGGTTTGTTGTAATACGGACCGACGATGAGCGCGCCGTCGACGCCGCACGCTGCCGCCTGTTTCGTGAACTCGACCGAGCGCCGCGTGTCGTTCCCACCGGTGTTCGCGATGACTTTCGCGCGGCCGTGGACTTGCGAAACGACCGCCGAGAACAGCGAGATCTTCTCCGCATCGGTGAGCGTCGGGCCTTCGCCCGTCGTGCCGCAGACGACGAGACCGCCGCTGCCGTGCTCGACGAGCCACGACGCAAGGCGTTTCGTCTCGTCGAGATCGATCGCACCGTCGGCGCGCATGGGTGTGACCATCGCGGTGACGACGGCGCCGAAGCGGGGAGTGTTCATAAGCGTGTTTCCTCGTCGCGATCGGTCGCGATCGGTGGATCAGAGCTGGAAGTACGCGTGGAGGACCTGTTCGGCGGTCGCGGCCATCGTTCCGGGCACCAAGACGGAAATCGTTATGTTCGAGTCGGTGCTGTGGATGATCGGAACGCCGGCTTTGCTCAGCGCTTCGACGACGCGATACATGACGCCCGGCGTACCGCGCATGCCGGCGCCGACGATCGACACTTTGGCACAATCGCGGCGCGAGCGGACGGCGACGGGCAGCGGCTCGAGCAGCTCGCGAGCGCGCTCAAGGTCATCATCTTGGACGATGAAGAACACGCCGGCCGCATTGACGTTGATGCAGTCGAGGCTGATGGAGGCGTCGTACATCGAGCGGAAAACGTCTTGCTCCCATCCGCCTGGCAAACCCGCGGCTTCCGGCACGATATGGACGAAGCTGTAACCGACCATCGTCGCGAGCCCGGTGACCGGACGCGCGCGGTCGAGCGCGGCATCATCCGGCCCGATGTTCGAGCCGACGCCGCTTCTCAGCGAGCGAACGGTGTAGGGGATGTGTTTGTCGCGCGCGAGGTCGGCGGCTTTGTCGTGCATGACCTTCGCGCCGAGTCCGGCGAGTTCTGTGACTTCTTCGAGGGTCAGCCGTTCGACGGTGTGCGCATCGGCGACGCGCAGCGGATCCGCGCTCATGACGCCGTCGACGTCAGTGACTATCTCGAGGCGCGAATCGCCGAGCGCCGCCGTGATCGCGACCGCCGTCAGATCGCTGCCGCCGCGACCGAGCGTCGTGATGGAACCATCTTCGGTGACGCCTTGGAAGCCGGCTATTACCGGCGTGACACGTTCCGCGAGTAACGCACGGATCGGCGCTGGATCAACGTGCGTGATCCGCGCGTCACCGTGCGCCGCATCGGTGGCGATGCCGGCTTGTCCGCCGGTCAAAGCGCGCGCCGGAATGCCGATCGATGCGAGCAGTTCTGCGAAAACGGCGGCGCCGATCATCTCGCCGGTGGCGAGCAGCAAGTCGCGATTGGGGCCGTCGTTCGCTTCGGGAGCGAGCGCGATCAATGAATCCGTCGCATACGGCGCCGGCAAGCGGCCGATCGCCGACGTGACGACGACCGGCGTCGCACCGTCTTCTACCGCCTGACGCACGCGCTGCGCTGCGAGCAGCCGAAGCTCGGGTGTCGCCAGTGACGAACCGCCGAACTTCAAGACGATGAGCGGCTGCACCGCACCGCGCACGTTCATACGGCCACCGGCGCCGAGTGCAGCGCGGTCTCGGCGATCTGCACCGCGTTGGTCGCGGCGCCTTTGCGCAAGTTGTCGCAGACGACCCAGATCAGCCACGCGTTCTCGTGCGCGTGATCGGGCCGCAGCCTGCCGACGGAAACAACATCGGTTCCCGCGACATCGAGCGGCGTCGCATACGCGGTGCCGTCGGTAAAAGTCACGCCGGGCGCATTCGCAAGAACGTTTCGGATCTCGTCGCGCGTCGCCGGCCGCTTCGTCGCGAACGCAACAGCTTCGGAGTGGCCCACGGCCACGGGTACTCGCACCGTCGTCGCCGAGACCGCCAGATCCGACCGCGAAATGATCTTGCGCAGCTCGGCAGCGACCTTCGATTCCTCTCCGGAATCGCCGCCGGCCTCGAAGGAACCGATCTCGGGGATGACGTTGCCCGCTATGCGCTTTGGCAACGCGGCTGCAGCGCGATCTTCGCCGTGGATCTGCGCCTCAAGTTCTTCGAGCGCATCTCGCCCGGCGCCCGACACGCTTTGATACGTGCTGACGCTCACCCATGCAAGCCCAAATGCCCGATCGATCGGCGCGAGCGCCATCGCCAGCGGGATCGTCGAGCAGTTCGGATTCGCGATGAGGCGGCTGCCCGACACCGCAGCGCCGTTCACCTCAGGCACGACGAGCGGCACGTCCGGCTCGAGCCGGTATGCCGATGACTTGTCGACGACGAGGACGCCTCGGCCGGCGATGAGCCTGCCGTACGCCGCGCTCACGGCATCGCCGACGGCGAAAAATGCGACGTCGACGCCTTCGAAGAGATCCGGGTCGGGCATCGACGCGTCGATCACTTCGACCGTCGCCTCGCGCGTACCGGAGCGCACGATCGATCCTGCGCTTCGCGCCGTCGCAAACGCGCGCAGCGACGAGATCGGAAAGCGGCGCTCTTCCAAGATCCGCAAGAGCGTCTCGCCGACAACACCCGTCGCGCCGACTATCGCGACCCGATATGCGCTCAAAGCAGCGTCTCCAGCCCGTCGACGAAGGTCGTGAGCTCGCGGGCGGCGCGGATCGCGACGAACATGCCGGGCATGAACGACGATCGCGACGTCGAGTCGTGGATGATGCGCAGCGTCTCGCCGTCGCCGCCGAACAGCACCTCTTGATGCGTGACGACTCCCGGCAAGCGCAAACTGTGGATGCCGATGCCATCGAGCTCGGCGCCGCGCGCGCCTTCCAATTTCATCATCGCCGTAGCGGCGCGTTGAAACGGACGACCCGGTCCTGCCGCACGAGCGGCCGCTAATCGGCGCGCGGTCGCGGTCGCGGTTCCGGACGGTGCGTCTTTTTTGCCGGCTTCGTGCATCTCGACGATCTCGACCGCGCCGTAGTGGCGAGCGGCATCGGCGGCATACTTCATCATGAGGACGGCGCCCACGCCGAAGTTCGGCACGAAGACGCAGCCGATCGTCTCACGCTCGCACGCTGCGCGCAGATCATCGACGTCCTCGGCGACGTAACCGGATGTACCGATCACCGGCCTGACGCCGGAGGCGATGCACGCCAGAGCGATCTTCTTCGAGTCTGGAAAATGCGTGAAGTCGACGAGCACTTCAGGACGAGCCGAAGTGAGGAGATCTTCGAGGTCGGCGAACTCGCCGACGTCTACATTTGGAGCCGAGCGCACGAGTCCGCCGACGTACGACACGTCTGAGGCCGCTTTCAAAGCGGCGATCGCGGTCGTCCCCATCTTGCCGCGGGCGCCGGCGACGGCGACGCGGATCGCGGAAGGCGTCATTCGCCTCGCATCTTCAACGTCCGGCGGCTACACCTTCTCCAGCTTCGCGTAATTCAACATGATGCTCTTGCGGCCGGCGGTTTCGAAATTGACGGTGACGAACGCATCGCCCCCAGCGCCCCGAACTTCGATGACCGTTCCAACGCCGAACTTCCCGTGCACGACGCGGTCGCCGACATTCAGGTCGATGACGTCCTCCGAAAGCGTCGGCTCCGGAAGGCGTACGTCGTCCCAGCTGCCGGAGAAACCGACCGTCGGCATCGACGGCGCGTTGAGGAATTCGAGCCCCGAGATCTCGGTGAGAAAGCGAGACGGCGGGTGCAGATAGGCGCTGCCGTACGTGTTGCGTCGCTTCGCGTAGGTGAGAACGAGTTCGTCGATGGCGCGCGTCATGCCGACGTACGCCAGACGCCGTTCTTCCTCTATATCTGCAGGATCGATGAGCGCGCGGTTGTGCGGGAAGACGCCCTCCTCGAGGCCCGCTAGGAAGACGACCGGGAACTCGAGCCCCTTGGCCATGTGCAGCGTCATGAGCGTGACGGCTGATTCGCCTTCGCGCATGGCATCGAGGTCCGAGACGAGCGAGATGTTCGCAAGGAAGCCGAGGACGTCGTCGCCTTCGCGGTCTTCGAACTCGCGCGCGACGCCGATGAGTTCTTGCAGGTTCTCAAGCCGCGATTGTGCCTCGACGGTATCTTCGGCGCGCAGCTCGCGCACGTAGCCCGTGTCTTCTAAGACGGTGACGAGAAGCCGCGACGGGCCTTGGGCTCGACCGATCTCGGCGAAGCGGTCGATGTGGGTGAGGAACGACGCGATGTCTTTCGCGCGCTTCGGGGCGACGAGCGTGACGAGCCCCGGATCGCTCATCGCCTGCGCGAAGCTCAGGCCCCGGCGCGCACCTTCGTCGGCGATGGCGTTGAGAGTCGACTGGCCGATGCCGCGCCGCGGAGCGTTGATGATGCGTCGCAATGAGATGCCGTCATCGCGATTGACGATATAGCGCAGATAGGCGAGCGCGTCTTTCACCTCGGCGCGCGCGTAAAAGCCGACGCCGCCGACGACGCGGTACGGCATGCCTTCGACGAGCATCGCCTCTTCGAACGCTCGCGATTGCGCGTTCGTCCGATAGAGGACGACGTGATCGGCGAGCGCGCGGCCCTGATCGCTCGTTCCGGTCTTGATCGCGTCGACGACGAAGCGCGCTTCTTCGCGCTCGGTCTTCGCCTCATAGACGCTCACCGGCTTGCCGCCCTCGCGCGAAGTCCACAGCTTTTTCGGATGACGCTGCGTGTTGTGTCCGACGAGCGTGTTCGCCGCGCTAAGGATCGGCGACGTCGAGCGATAGTTGCGCTCGAGCCGGAAGGTCGTCGCGTTCGGGAAGTCGCGTTCGAAGCGGAG
>DASQJC010000076.1:0-11491 GCA_035631255.1 Candidatus Eremiobacteraceae bacterium
TCTGGTAGATGCCGGGCTCGGCGGGTAGATGTTCGAGCGTCTCTTTGAGGCGCGGTTTGGCCGGTTCGCCGTCCATCGGGAATCCTTACGCTTTTGCGGCCTGCTTCTCCGCGCGGAAGTGCGTCCAGATCCAAAAGCCGATCGCGATGACGACGAGAGCGATGAGCAGCAGCGAAAAGCGGCGGACGAACGGATCGAGCACGGCCCAATTCTTGCCGAGAACGAAGCCAAGCGAGGCGAACGCCGTGCACCAGATGACCGAACCGAGCGCGGTGAATCCAGCGAACACCGCGACGTGCATGCGCGCGACGCCTGCGGGCAGCGACGCAAATGCACGGATGCCCGGCAAGAGCCGGCAGACGAACACCGCGCGCGAGCCGAAGCGGCCGAACCATCGCTCGATGCGTTCGAGCTCCGAATGCCGCACGAAAACGAGTTTGCCGAAGCGTTCGAGGAGCGGCCGTCCGCCGTAAAAACCGATCGCGTACGCGATGAGCGCCCCAGTGAGATCGCCGAGTGCGCCTGCAGCGATCACCGCCCATAGTTCGAGCGATTTCGCTTGTGCGAGATAACCACCGAACGACATCATGACCTCGCTCGGCAGCGGCACGAAGCCCGTCGCCTGCAAGCCCATGCCGCCGAAGATACCGGCGTACCCGAGTTTCGTGATGAGGTCGATGACCCAGCTGCTGATCTCGTGGAGGATCACGACGCCGTCCGTGCGCGTTCTGCCGTCGCCGGCGACGAGATGGATGAAAGCGATGCGAGAACGCGAGCGCCGACGCCGCCGCCGTCTTCGACGATCGCGTCGAACAGGTCGATCGGCGTGACGAGCCCGTCAGTCTTTTTCGACGTCGCGAGTTCGAAGACGCGCTTGACGCGCGGCGTGACGATGACGCCTTCCCACGGATGGTCGGACGCGGGCTCCATGCTCGCGCGGCACGCCCACTTCACTTGCCATGGCTCGACGCCGTCGCGACGGAAGCGTGCCAGGACATCGGCCGGCGTCATGATCGCCATGGAGAGCAGCAGATGTTCCGTGCCGAGATAGTAGTGACTCGCATTGCGGCACTCTTGTTCGGCAAGCGTGACGACCGCGCGGGCCGCCGGATCGAATCGCGAGAACATCATCTGCCTTGCGTCAACACGTTGTCGTCGAAACAGCGGCTATCGGTCGAGATGAATCTCGACCGTTCCCAGCCGCCATCATCGGAATCTCGGGGCGACAGGATTTGAACCTGCGAACCTCTCGGTCCCGAACCGAGCGCTCTACCAAGCTGAGCTACGCCCCGATCAAGAAGAAGAAACTGACTGACCGACGTTGATTCTGCCGCTCTCATATGCCCTCCTTGCCATCGTTGTTTGTGTAGGGGAATCGCCTTCGGGCGGCGCGAATCCGCGGTATCGCGCTCGACACCCAACGCGCGAAAAGACCGGAGTTTTCTCATCATGCGCTACCTCATCGTCGGCTGCGGCCGCGTCGGATCGACGCTGGCTAGGCGACTTATGCGCGCCGGTCACGAGATAACGGTTGTCGACGAGAATCCGGCCGCGTTCCGCCGTCTTGGCCGCAACTTCAATGGGCAGCAAGTCCTGGGCACAGGCATCGACGTCGACGTCTTGACGCGCGCCGGCGCCGCGAACGCCGATGGTTTCGCCGCGGTCACGCAAGGTGATAATCGGAACATAATGGCGGCGCTCATCGCGCAACAGCACTTCAAGATCAAGAAGGTCGTCGCGCGCATCTACGATCCGGAGCGGTCGCAGATGTACCGCGACTTCGGCATCTCGACGATATGCCCGACGACCGTCGGCGCGAAGCTCATGGCGAACGCGCTCATCGAGCAGACGTATCGCGTGCTGCCGTTCGAGCGCAAAGACATCGAGGTCATCGAGTTCGTCGTCACCGCGACGCTCAACGGCAAGACGGTGAAGGACGTGACGATCGAAGGCAAGACGCAGGTGTGCGTCGTCGTGCGCCGCGACTCGAGCGTCGTGCCGCGGGCTGATCTGCGGCTCGAGACGGGCGATCGCGTCGTCACGGTCGTCGCACCCGACTACCTCGACGAGTATCGCAAGCTCGTCGACGCGAATCTCGCGAAGGCGGTCTAAGTGTTCATCGTAGTCGTCGGCGGCGGCAAGCTCGGCACGTATCTCGCGAAGACGTTGCTGGAAGAACGCCACGAGGTCATCGTCGTCGAGAAGGACGAGCGCAAGGCCGAGCGTCTGTGTCAGGCGCTCGAGCGCGAGATCGCGCAAGTGGGCGACGGCTGCGATCCGCTCGTCTTAGAAGATGCCGGGGTAGCGCGCGCCGACGTCGTCGTCGCGGATACAGGCGACGATGAGGACAATCTCGTCATCTGCCTCGTCACGAAGAAGAAATTCCCGAAGCCGCGCACGATCGCGCGCGTCAACAATCCGAAGAACAAGCGCATCTTCGAAGAGCTCGGCATCGACTCGGTCATCTCGAGCACCGAGGTCGTCATGAAGATGATCCAGCAAGAGGTGAACGTCCGTGAAGTCGCGCCGCTCATGGCGTTCAAGGGCGGCAATCTCGAGCTCGTCCGGCTCGCCGTTCCCGATGGATCGCCGGCGAATCGCAAGCGTCTATCCGATCTGAAGCTGCCGCGCCACTGCGTCATCGTCGCGCTCGAGCGCGCCGGCGAAGTGACCGTTCCGGGCGGCGACACGACCGTCGAGTCCGGCGATGTCATGCTCATCATCACCGAACCGGGCGCGACTCCCGAACTGAAGACGCAACTCGTCGGCGCCGCCGCTCGATAACATTTTGATGTAGTAGGCCGAGCGAAGCTCGGCTATTGTTTGCAGCGGTCGAGCTTTAGCTCGACCGCCGCGACCTATCCAAAGCCACGCGTGAAGTTGCCAATGCGGACGTTCGGAAACTCGCGTGCGAGCCATGCGAGCCACGATCGCATTCCGACCGGCTTCTTCTTCGGACGGCCGACCGCGGAGAAGTAGACAGCCGGATCGACATTGAGGGTGCGCGTCTGCACCATCGAAATCGGATACGCCTTTAGCATTTCGGCGAATGCGCTCATCTCGTCAGGATCGTCCGTCACACCGGGGTGCGTCAAGAGGTTCAATGAGATTGACGCTTTTCGCTCGCCGGCGACGCGCACACTCTCAAGGACATCCGCAAGCGAATACCCCTGCGGACGATAGTACGCGGCGTATGCTTCGGGCCGCGCGCTGTTCAGGCTCACGCGCACCGACGTGACTCCGGCCGCGAGCAGCTGCTCGAGCGCGCGCGGTCTGCTCGCGTTCGTGTTGATGTGGAGTGTACCGGCGCTCGTCGTCGCCCGAACCTTCTCGATCGCGCGGGCGATGAGCGGCGCCGCGAGCAGCGGCTCGCCTTCGCAGCCCTGACCGAAAGAAACGATGCCGTCGGGCGCGGCTTCAACGTGCGCGAGAGCCACAGAAACGATCTCGTCGACGGTCGGCGTCAGTCGAACGCGAGCTTGCGCGCTCTGTACGCCGGCGTCGGGCTCTTGCTCGGAGATGCAACCGATGCACTTCGCGTTGCACGCCGGTGACACGGGAATCGCCGCTTCTCCCGCGCGCAAGAACACGTTCTGGGCGGTGAAGCAGCCGTATTCGGTGGCACAAAGTGCGAGCTGGCGGATCAGCGCGCTCTTCGGAAACTCGCGCATCCGCGCTTCGATGCCGGCGCGAACCGCGGCGGGCGCGTGCGCGCTCGGGCTCCAGGTCTCGAGCTCGTCCGTTCGTGCGGCCCCGACGCAAATGCGGCCGCCCTCCCAAGCCACCGCCGCGTAACCATATAAAGGAAGAGCTGGTGCGCCAGCCCGCTCGACGTAGGCCGGCAGCAGCGTCCGCGTGTATCCTAAAGGAAGGGCAGCGGCTACCGCACTGATCTCGGACCCCTCGACTTCGGCCACGACGGAGCGGGTCGAGCCTTCGAACCCGATGACCGAGCGACCCGGAAGCGTTAGCAGCAGCGAGCCTTCTGGCAAAGGGATAAAGTCGCGTCGTTCTGCGCGCCCTACGACGCCGTCGTCGGCACTCGCGCGCAACCTGGGTAGATCGAGCACCGAGCCGTCGGCGCGAGCGAATAAGGCGTTCATCTGCGGAGGACGTTACTTTGCCGAGCTTCGCTCGGCCTACTACATTTGCGCTTCGCTCGGCCTACTACATTAGAGCTTCGCTCGGCCTACTACAGCTCGACCGCTACATTCTCGGGCACGTCGATGGTCGTGTCGAAGACGAGTTCCGCGCCGCCGGTGAGGAATGCGTTTTCGCCCTCGCCTGCCCATTCCACGGTCACGTCGCCGCCGAGCATCGTCACGCGCACCGGCGATTGGGCCCGCTCAAGTTCAATGGCGCCGACCGCCACGGCACACGCACCCGTGCCGCACGCTTGCGTCTCGCCGACACCTCGCTCGTAGACGCGCATCGCAACCGGGCCGCCTGAAAAGACGCGAGCGATCTCGACGTTGACGCCATCCGGATACTTGCCGTCGAGTGCGACCGCGTCGGCAGCGGCGCCGAGATCGACCGGCATGAGATCGACTTCGACGAAGACGACGCAGTGCGGATTGCCCATCGAGACGTCGACTCGATCGCCGTTGACGCCACCTGCACGGACCTTACCCGACTGCCTGATCTCGTGCGGCACACCCATGTCGACGCGCACAGAGAAGGGCGAGTCGCTCACGATCTCCGTCTGCACCGGTCCGGAACCGGTTTCCACTTTGAGCCGGCGCGGCGAGGTCGGCGTCCGGTCGTGCACATAACGCGCGACGCAACGAACGCCGTTGCCGCACATCTCGGCTTGTGAACCGTCAGCGTTGAAGATCCGCATCGCTACGTCCGCCCCTGTATTCGACGGACTTTCTAAAACGAGCAGCCCGTCCGCGCCGACACCTAAATGCCGATCGCAGAGCGTTTGAGCGATGTCCGAATATGGCAACTCGTCGCCCGACCTGCGGTCGAGCAACAAGAAGTCATTGCCGGTGCCTTGGCACTTGGTGATGGAAATCCGGGCCATGCGAAAAGCGCGCTAGGATGCGGACGTGCGCGCGATTCCTTCGCTGACGGGCGCCGTCTGATCGCTATTCGGGGCGACCGCCGCCGGACGCGACGCCGCGAGATCCTGTCCGGTGAACTGCACAGGCGTTTGCGGCGACACCGTCGACACCGCGTGCTTGTACACGAGATGCGGCTTATTATCGTATTCGAGGATGATGGTGAAGCTGTCGAACCCGCGGACGTGACCGCGCAACTGATAGCCGTTACGCAGGTAGATCGTCACCGGCGCGTTCTCTCTCTTCATCGCCTGCAAATACGCGTCTTGCAGCGGCAGATTGTTCTTCACGCCTTATTTGACTCCGATATTCTCTCTATGGTTGCGCGCCCCGGCGCGCGTGCCTTGGGTTCAGGCCTGCGCGATGCTTTCCCTTGCCACGCGAACGATCGCATCAGCAGCCGCGCGCGCATTCGCGGCATCGATTCGAACGGCGGAATCCATGCGACGGAACCACGTTCGTTGACGCTTCGCATATCGAATCGTGCGATGGATCGTCGACGCGATCGCTTCCGCGCGCGTCATCTCGCCCCGCGACCAGGCGAGCGCTTCCGCGTAACCGAGACCGGTGAGCGCCGGAGCCTGCGGGCACCGCAGCGACAGCGCGAGCGCTTCTTCCACTATACCAAGGTCGAACATCGACCGGACGCGCGCGGATATCCGTTCATTGAGCACGGCGGGCTCGAGATCGAGCACGACCGCGCCGAGCTTACGCGTTATAAGCGGAGGCAAGTTCTCACGAGGCGTGTCGAGCGCGCGACTCGCGAGGACGCCCTCGAGTGCACGGAGCGTGCGATAGCGATCGTTCGGCGGAACGCGCCGCGCATCGTCCGGCGAGATCACTTTTAGCCAATCGCGCAATGTCGCGTGATGGTGCGTCAAAGCCTCGTTACGAACGCGCGTGCGAACGGCGAAGTCCGCCGCGCGGCGATCCATCGGCATGCTGCCATCGAGCGCCTCGATGTAGAGCCCCGTGCCGCCGACGACGACGGGCGTCTTCGAGCGTGCATCTATTTCATCCATGACGGCCGATGCGTCTCGGACGTACGAACCCGCACTGTATCGCTCACAGGGATCGACGAATTGGAAGAGATGGTGAGGTACGACCGCGAGCTGCACTGCCGATGGAACGCCGGTTCCGATAGTCAGCTCGCGGTAGATCTGACGGGAGTCGGCGTTGACGATCTCGCCGTCGAGAGCGCGTGCGACCTCAAGCGCGATCGCGGTCTTCCCGACGCTGGTCGCGCCGCAGATCGCGATCGCGAGCGGCAGAGACGAATTACTCACACGCGTTTGAAGGCTTTGGCGAGCGCGGCTCGGTCGAGCCGGAGCATCGTCGGCCTGCCGTGCGGACAGCTGTGCGGCTCTCGGCAGCGGATGAGCCTCTCGTACAACGATGCCTGCTCTTGCGGCGAAAGCGCCTCGCCCGCCCGGACGACCGAGTGGCACGCGATCGTCGCAAGGATGCGATTGCGGTGCGCGACGCCTTCGCGCGGCGCATCGTCGGCGCCGAGGTCATCGAGCAGACCGTCAAGGTCGAACCGGCGTTTTTCGTAACCAGCAGGTAAGGAGACGATGCGATACGCGCCTTCACCGAACGGCTCGACGACAACGCCTGCGGCAGCGAGATCCGCTTCGGCGTCGTGCAGCACGGCAGCGCGGGCGGGCGTCAACTCGATGACCGATGGGAAGAGCAGCGGTGCAGCCGTATCCGTCGCTCCGGCCGCGTCCGCGATCGCTTCGTACGCGATACGTTCGTGGGCGGCGTGCTGATCGATGACGATCATCTCGCCGTCACTCGCTGCTACGATAAACGTGCGCTCGATCTGGCCGAGAACACGCACGTCGCGGCGTGTCGAGGGCGGGGCGAATGAAAGCTGGGAATAGAGATCGTCGCTTGTCGTTGGATGGAGCGGTCGACCTTCATGGTCGACCGCCGCGGCCGCACCATTGCGCGGCTGCTCAGCATCTCCGTTCGCCGCTATATCAATCGCTCTCACGGCGAATGGGCGAACGCTGTCGGTAGCGCGTAAAGTGCGCGCAACCGCGCGGCGCACGGCGTCGAACACCGACGCTTGGTTCGCAAAACGCACTTCGATCTTCGTCGGGTGGACGTTGACATCGACGTCGCCTGGTGCGAGCTTCACGGACAAAGCACCGTACGGGTAGCGGCCGGTCATGCCGAACGATCCGTAGCCGGCGAGCCACGCGGACGAAAGCGCCGCGCTGCGCACGAGGCGGCCGTTGACGAAGAACACTTGACCATTGCGATTCGAACGGTCACGACCGGGCGCTGAGATGTGGCCGCTGACGAGCTCGTACGAATGCGAGCCTTCTTCTTCTACCGCCACGAGCGCACCGCGCGCGCCTCGTCCGAAGACGACCTCGAGTCGATCGATCGGATCGTCGACCGCTTGCAGAGTCCACACGTCGCGTCCATCGTGCTTCAACGTGAATGCGACGCGTGGATGGCCGAGCGAGAGCTGTCCGAGGAGCGAAGCGATGCGCGAGAACTCAGCGCGACCGCTTTTCAAGAATTCACGACGAGCAGGCGTTAGTGCGAACAGGTCGCGCACCGTGACTTTCGTTCCGAGCGGCGCGGCGATCGCGGCGGGTTCGCCGACCGTCACACCGCGCGCCTCGATGCGGGCCCCGATGTCGTCGGCCCGCGTTCGAGATACGAGTTCGACCGAGCCGGCTGCGGCGATGCTCGCTAGACCTTCACCGCGGAAGCCGAGGGTCGCGATCGAGAACAAATCGTCAGCGGATATGAGCTTGCTCGTCGCGTGCCGAGCGAACGCAAGCGCCATCTCATTCCGCGCGATGCCGTCACCGTCGTCCGTCACCGTTATCGACGCACGGCCGCCGTCGGCGCAATCGACGACGATCGACGAAGCGCCGGCGTCGAGGCTATTCTCGACGAGCTCTTTGACGACCGAGACCGGCCGCTCGATGACTTCACCGGCAGCGATCTGCGCGATCGTCGCTTCATCGAGCACGCGTATTGAAGGTCCGGACACGGCAGGCGGCTTCGGGGGTGCAGCGCGGTGCGCCCTCGCCTCAAGAATCCCGCTGAAAGGGACAAGAAACCCGTTGACAACCCGAAACATTTGCGCTATTGTACTACTACGTTAGTACGACAGTACAATAGTACTGAAGCTGCTAACCCAGGCCAAGGGCCATAAGGAGTATCGAGATGGAACCGCGCTTTTTCTACCACGTGCAGACCGACGAACCGCAGCACACCTTCATCGCGCTGCCCATCAACAACAGCTCGCTGACGTTCGGCGGCTGGGGCCCGAAGCTCTAGGCTACCGACAAGAACGACAGCGACCGACATGGCTTCCTTCAACATCGATCCGCACTCCGGCGTGCCGATCTACCTCCAGCTCATCGAGCAGGTGAAACGATCGGTCGCGCTCGGCGTGCTGGTGCCCGGCGAACAGCTGCCGACGGTGAAGCAGCTCGCGCTCGACCTGACGATCAACGCGAACACGGTCGGTCGCGTATACCGGGAGCTCGAGCGTGACGGAGTCATCGAGACGAGTCCGGGCCGCGGGTCGTTCGTCCGCGACAATGGCGGAGTCGGGCGCGCGACGCGCGCAGTCGAAGACGTCGCGTCCGCTGCGATTGACGGCGCGGTGCGCGAAGCCAAATCGATCGGCATCGATGCCGACAACGCGGTCAAGCTCTTCCGAAAAGCGCTCGCACGCTGGTATCCCGGATTGAACGACACGAACGAACTGGAGGACCAAAGGTGATGGACCAGAGCACGCCCGCGATCTCTATCGATCGCCTTACGAAGCGCTATGGCCAAACGGCTGCCGTCAGTGGCCTGACGCTCGCGATCCCGCAAGGATCGATCTTCGGCCTGCTCGGCACGAACGGTGCCGGCAAGACGACGACGTTCAAATGCATGCTCGGCCTCGCGCGCCCGACAGAAGGCAGGATCCTGTTCGAAGGCAAGCCGTTAGAGCCGGTGCTGTTCGAACGTCTCGCATATGTCCCCGAGCGATGCGCGCTCTACGAATGGATGACGGGTGCTCAACTGCTCGAGATGCAGCGACGCTCCTTCGCCCGCTACGATGAGAAGCGCGCGAACGAGCTCATGGATCTCTTCGCGCTCGATCGCAAGAAGAAACTCGGCAAGTATTCAAAGGGCCAGCAGACTGCGATGGCGCTCGTCCTCGCCTTCTCGATCCATCCAGACCTGCTCGTCCTCGACGAGCCGGCCGCCGGACTCGATCCGGTCCATCAACGCCACGTGCTCGATCTCATCATCGGTGAGTCGGCCGGTGGTGCGACCGTCGTCTTCTCTTCACACCAGATCGGCCAGGTGGAGCGCGCTGCGGAACGCGTCGCCATAATGCACCGCGGAACGCTTCGCCTGGCCGGGGAGGTCGAGCAGTTGAAGGCGGACGTCAAAGTCGTCGAGGCGACGTTCGATGACGAGGCGCCTTCGCTCAACGGCCTCGCGGGCGATCCGTCGGTCGGCCAGATCCAACGTTCGGGTCGCCTGCTGCGCGTCTACGTCCGCGGCAACGGAGACGAGATCGCGCGCAAGATCACGGAGCACCGGCCGCGGAGCGTCCGCGTCCTCGATCAGAACCTCGAAGACATCTTCCTGACGACGGTCGCCACGTCCACGCCGGACGTGATGGAGCGCTAGCGCCATGCGGTATGCGCAAACGTTACGCGTCGTCAACTGTCTCAAGTGGCTCGTGATCGTCCTGGCTGCGCTCTACGTCTTCATCGTGAGCGTTTCGGCCGCGAATGGCGTTTTCGCCCAGCTGCATTCGATCAAGTCGAGCGACTTCGACATCCCGGTTCCGGCATTGTTCGCGCTTGCGGCTTTCGTCGCGTGCGTCATCGGCTCGCGTTTCGGCCGCTCGCTTTCGGAGGAGAATGAAGACCATCTCCCGGTCGCCTGGACTCTTCCGTCGTCGCGCACACGGACTTTACTGACGATCATGAGCGTCGATGGGCTCGGCATCCTCGCGACGATCGCGATCTACCTGGCGCTGTCGGCTCTGCTCATCGTGACGTTCGGCGTGACGAAGTACGTCGTGCTGCCGGCCGACACGCCGATCGAGCTTGCGCGGTATATCATCGAGCCGTTCGCGTTCTACGCGCTGCTCATGGCGTTGACCGCTTCGACCGGACGCGCCGGCCGTGGCCTCGTCGGCTGGTACTGGGTCGGCGGCGTCTTCCTCGGCCTACTTGCCGCAAGTCCGTTCATCCCGAATCCATGGCATGCGATCTTCAACGTCATCGATTTCATCAACCCGCTCGCATATGGCTCGTATTCCTCGAACGGTGGGCACGTCTCGGTGGTCGTCAACGGGAGCACGCAGGCCCTGACGTACGTCGGCACGCTGACGCCCGCCATGGACGTGGTCGCCTTGCTCACCTTGTTCGCCGTCGGAATGACGCTTGCGCTCATCCAGTGGCGCCGATTGGAGGCGTGAGGTGTACTACGTCGAGCTCTTGAGCACCGGGCGTAAAGCCGCCGTCTTCGCGGCGTGGCTCGCGTTCGCGCTCATCGTCAACATCGCCGTCTGGAAGCTCGGGCACGTCCATGCCGACCCGAGGATGCAATTCTCGCTCGACATCGTCTGGGCGTTTGCGGGCATCGCCGCTTCGATCTTCGCGTCGATCATCGGCTGCACGTTGGCGCAGGAGAACGACGGCCACTTGCCAGTCGCATGGACCAAGCCGGTCTCGCGAACGTCGCAAGCGCTCGCAAAGTTCGCGATTGATCTCGCGGCCATCGCCTTCATCTTCGCCTTCACATGCGGCGGCATCTTCCTCTTCCTTGCGGTGACCGGCCTCGCACCCTATGCCGTCGTTTCCACCGACACGTGGCAAGAGTTCGCGCGTTATGTGATCGCGCCGGTCGCATTCTTCGGTTTGCTGCAGGTGCTGACGTCGACGCTGTCGCGACAGGCCGGCATGGTCGTCGGCCTCACATGGGTCGCGCTCGTCGCGCTTATCGTCCTGTCTCTCGTGAATCTACCGGTGCCGTTCCACGCGATCGTCGACGTGCTCAACTACGCGAACCCGCTCGTTTATCTCGCATTCGCGGTCGACGATCACGGAAACGTCATCACATACGGCTTGAGCGCGGCGGCGCTCGCGCTCGCGCTTATCGCTTTGATCGGCGGTGCGACGGCGATCTACCGCTGGCAGCGCGCGGAGGCATGAGCATGCAGATCTTCGGCACTCGGTTTCAACTGTCGCTCGGCGAGGTGCGCTTCACGATCGGGTTTACGATCGACGCGCAGCAAGCCGAGGAAGGCCAAGGCAAGGCATCATGAACATGCTCGTCATGCGGACGGCGGCGTTCGTCGTCGGATCCGCGATCGCGGGTTGCGTGTATGCGAGTCAGTCGAGCGGGGCGTCGGTGACGCCGCCGGCTTCCATTGCCGT